>NZ_JAJDKB010000059.1:0-13110 GCF_020589955.1 Faecalibacillus sp. TM498 | reverse complement strand
TTGGTTTCTTTGTAGATATTGGAACAGAAGCTTTCTTTAAAGATTTAAAAATTACATACTTTGATTAACAAAGAATGTGATTATCAATTTTTTATTAAGTAAAGGATTAAATAATAAATTGATGTTAAAAAGTGCTATTACAAAATGTATTATCGTAATAGCCTTTTTGTATACTTTAAAATCTTATATTATATGAATTGATAAGATATAAAAATTAGATAAAAGGAAAAATATTTAACTGGTTAAATGACATATATACATAATTTTAATACCGTAGCTGTCAAATAGACGTATGTTGTTCATTTTTTTGAGAGTTAAAAGAATTAATATTTTCCTCTCATTAAATGTACAGAGGCAAGAATAATATCAATTATATATTTAATAGAATATTCATTATATTTATTTTCTAATGAAGGAACAATAAGCTTTTCATCGAAGAAGTTTATAGAAATATCATCATTACAAGTAATTAACCAAGTTTTGATATTAAGTTTTTTAATTTTTGATATAAGCTTTTTATCAAGCCTAAAGATTGTGCCATTAGTAGATATAACAATTAATAACTTTCCTTGAGAAAAATAAGTGTTTTCAAAATCAATATCACAAATAACAACTGGGATAAATAAAGAACTGAACTTTGTTTGTATATAATTGCAAACAATCCTATTGTCACCTTGAGCATAAAGATATATAACATTACTTTGTAAGATATCATTAACTAATTTATTTAGAAGAGAATTATTTAAATTGGTAGATATGTAGTCTATCATTTTTATAATATTGGTTGAAAATAACTTGATATTATGTGGCAAGTCATTTTCTTTAGAAAATATTGTAGTTTTTTCATTTATTTGTTTACTATAATCTAAGCATGCATCTCTAAACTCTAAATATGAATTGTATCCCAAATTTTTTACACATTTTGATATTTGCCCTTTTGATGTATAGCATTTTTTAGCGACATCTTCAATCGTTAAATGATTAATGATATGGATATTAGATTTAATATATGCACAAAATACATACATCGATGAAGTAGGGGCATATTTGTTTAAAAATTCATTGATTTTATCTACAAGCATAATAACTATTTCTCCGTTTTAGATAAATTATACTCAAAAAAATCTCATTGTCATTAAATACAATGAGATTTTTATAATTACTATAACACGTTACCATTACTTTCAATTACTTTTTTGTACCAGTAAAAAGAATCTTTTTTATATCTTTTCCATGTTCCCTGACCATAATCGTCTGCATCTACATATATATAACCGTAACGTTTACTTCTTTCAGAAGTTCCAGCACTAACAATATCAATACATCCCCATGAGGTGTATCCAATAACGGGTATACCTTCGTCAATACATTTACCGATTTGGTCAATATGTTCCTTTAAGTACTTTATTCTATAATCATCGTGTATTTTTTTATCTGATGTAAGGATATCATATGTACCAAGACCATTTTCTGTAATAAAAATTGGTTTACGATATCTATCCCAAATTTCATTGATTGCTATTCTAAGTCCAATAGGATCAATCTGAAATCCCCAATCTGTAATTTCTAATGAATTGTTTCTTATTTTTTCAGGATGAAATTCATCATATCTTTTTTGTTCAGGAAGGAAGGCAAGAATTTTATCCTTTTTATTAATTTTTTCACCGGTACAATTACTGTAGTAGTAACTAAATGAATTGAAATCAACTGTATTTTTATTTATTATTTCTAAATCATCATATTCTATTTTAATATTGATCTTATTTTTTCTAAAATATTTTTTTGCATAAGAAGGGTATATTCCTTTTGATAATACATCAAAGAAAAAATAATTGATTCTATTTGCATTTTGTGTCAATAAGACATCTTTTGGAGAATTTGTATATGGATAAAATAATGACATACCTACCATAGATCCAATTTTGAAGTTTGGATTTATTTTTTTTGAAATTTTTTTAACTAAGGCACTTGCAACAAATTGATGATGTAACGCTTGAAAAGTTGCACTATTTGGATTGCATGTTTTTTCAATGAATATTGCAGCACCAGAATAGGGAACGTTTAATGACATATTTATTTCATTGAACGCAATCCAATACTTTACTTTATCTTTGTACCTTGTTAAACACGTTTTAGCATATTTTATAAATAAATCTATTAATTCTCTGCTTTGCCAACCATTATATTTTAATGCTAAATTTAAAGGGGTTTCGTAATGTGATAGTGTTACTAAGGGTTCGATGTTATATTTCAATAATTCATTAAACACATTGTCATAAAATTTTAATCCTTCTTCATTCGGTACTTTTTCTTCACCAGTAGGATAAATTCTAGGCCAACTAATCGACATTCTAAAACATTTAAATCCCATCTCGGCCATTAAAGCAATATCTTCTTTATAATGCTCATAAAAATGAGAACCTTCACGTTTAGGATAATATTCATTTTTGTGTAAGCCATGCAATATTTCATTAACGGTTTGGTAGGAAACAACTTCTGTATTTTTGCCTTTACTAATATTTTTTGGTACAAATTTTACCATATCAGCTGTACTTAGCCCTTTGCCATCTAAATTATAACCGCCTTCTAATTGATTGGCGGCAGTTGCCCCACCCCATAAAAAATTTTTTGGGAATGTACTCATTATTTATTTTCCTCCTTTTCTAGCGTTTGTTTGTTAGCCATATTGACAAAAGGAAGATAGATTAGTACACAAATTATAAATACAATAATAACGGAAAGTGCGGTTCCTAATGAGCCACCCGCGGATAAGAATGCTTTGATTGGTTGAGGTGTTGTCCATCCAACGTCTAATGTTCCGGGCAAAACGATACCAGATGATATTAATAGAGCACCAATTCCCATAGAAATAAGGGGCGACAAAATAAAAGGAACTATTAGTATTGGATTTAAAACAATTGGCATTCCAAAGATAATTGGTTCATTTATACAAAATAATCCGGGAATTAGAGATAACTTGGCCGTCTTAGTATAATCGTCTCTTTTCCAGTTGCTTTTTTTTGACAAGATTAATATAGCAACAATTAAAGCTAAGGTGTTTCCTGTTCCACCAATGCAGCCATAGTTTTCAAATAGTGTAAACCATGTGATTGGATAAGGTGAGCCGGCAACTGTTCCTGCTTGAGCAGCATATTGCAAATTAGCAACATTTAATGCAGAATATAATGCAACATGAATAGGTTGAACGGTAAATGTTCCATGAATACCAACTGACCAAAGAATCATAGCAATAAGTATTAAAATCAATGGTGTTATTGGAGAGGTACCTATCAATTGAATAGGAGATTTTAATATATTATATAATAGTGTATTAATTCCTTCTGGTTCAAAAAAATGAATAATGTAAGCAACTATTGCAAACATAAAAATAATAATTGAGGAAGGAATAACTACTCTAAACGAATTTGCAACTTCTGGGGGTACTTGAGCTGGCATTTTAATATGTAATTTTTTATTTTTAGATAATTTGCTAAATAAATACCCAACTAGTAGACCAATAAAAATTGCTACAAATAATCCATTTGCTCCTAGATAGGAATCTGTTAGCATATTATCTGTTTTAGGAGGATATAAAGTAAAAAATACAGCAAGGGCAATTAGACCAGTTTTTGTTTCATCTTCATGATGTTGTCGAGCCATGTTTTTTGCTATCAAAAATACAATGAAAATAGCCATAATATTAATTGTTCCATTTTGAATAGGAGATAAAATATCTTGATATTTATCTAATTCTGGAATGACAGAAATTAATAATTGTCCAATAAATCCTGTTGAATTAAAGACTACACAATTTATGCATACTGCTATTGATCCAACAAATGTTAAAGGAAAAATTTGTATAAATGCATCTCTAATTGCAATTAATCCTTTTATATTATTAAGTTTAACTGCAAAAGGAATAAAGTGCTTTTCAAAAAAGTCATTTAATTTTTTCATAGTTATCACCATCTTTCTATTATTTTTTATTTATTAGATGAATATTATCATTAAAAGAGATGAAATCATGATAATACACATAAAATAAATAAAAGTGTAAAAGTATCTCTTTATGCTTAAAGTATATATAGGAATACTTGTAAATTCAAAAAAGTTTCCATAATAGGAAACTTTTTTAATGCAACGAATATTCAAGTTATCTTATTATCTTTTCCATATCAAAAGGAAGTAAACATTCAATTTTTATTGTTTGATAAGTTAATGGATGAATAAACTCTAAACAATAAGCATGTAAAGCCATTCTTTTAATCATAGAAGAAGTTTTTCCATAAAGAGTATCTCCTATAATAGGATGATGTAAATGATTCAAATGAACTCTTATTTGATGTTTTCGACCAGTTTCAATTTGACATTTTACAAGTGTATAATTTCCTTTTGTTTTAATTTCTTTAAAATGTGTTAAAGCATCTTTACCTGTTTTAGAAATACACATTTTATTTTTACTATGACGGTCTTGACCGATAGGTAAATCAATAGTTATTTCTCTTTTAGGTAAATGTCCTTGAATGATAGCAAGATAGGTTTTCTTGATTTCTTTAGAAGCAATTAAAGCATCAAAGTAAGGTTGTAAAAGTGCACATTTACAAAACATCACAAGACCGGTTGTATCTCTATCTAAACGATGAAGATAACGAATCGGTAAATCTTGATAGCTTTGTTGGTAATAATAACTCACATAATTACAAAGAGTATTTTTTTTACTTTTATCATCAGGATGAATAATGAGGTTACTTGGTTTATTGACGACACAAAGCAAATCATCTTCATAGATGATTTCTAAGGAACTTTCTTGTTCAACAAAGTCTCTGCCTTGTTCATAGGCTTTCATTGAAAGAATATCTTTATCTTTTAAAATGGTTTGATAATCAACATAAGTATTATTTAAAGTATAGTCTTTATTTTGACGAAGTAAGTGAATTGTTTTTTTAGAAAGATGCAGATAATGAAAGAATTCAAGAAGTGTCATTCCTTGAATTCTTTCATCAATTTCTATTACTAAATGATTCTTTTCTTTATGATAATGCATACACTGTTACTTTGATATCAATTGTGATATCTAAACCTTGTAAAGTATCTAAAACGCCACGTTTTTCTTTTTTAATATGATAATAGTGTGGTGTCATCATTAAAAGATTTAAAGCATCTTCACGATTAGAAATATGAACTTTTTCTTTAAAGTCATAACTTTTCACTTGATTAAAATCTAAACGAATATACTTATCACTCTTTACTTTGATTTCATCATAAATCAATTCTTTAATTTCAATTAAATGTTGATTATTAGCAGTAACATGAACAATATAACCATCTTCTTTTAATGCTCTTTTTAACTCATCTTGATTTACTACTGTAAATAAAGCACAGATAAAATCTAAACTATGATCTAAGATAGGAATATTTTTAGAATTTCCTACAAGCCAAGTAACATCTTTACGATAACGTGTCGCCATATCAATAGCAATCTTGGAAATATCTAAACCATAGATATCACTGTTTTCAAAATGTTTCTTTAAACCTTGAGTATAATATCCTTCTCCACATCCTAAATCTAAAATACTTAAATCATCTTGATGTTTGAATTCATCAATACACGTAATCACTTGATTTAAGATAGGATCATAATAACCTTTATTTAAATATGCTTTTCTCGCCACAAGAGATTCTTTACTATCTCCTGGATTATTGGTAGCTTTATCAGGATTTAATAATAAATTGATATATCCTCTTTTAGAAATGTCATAACAATGATTGTTTTCACATTTAAGTGTTTTGTTTTCTAAATGAAGTTGTTGATGACATTTTGGACAAGCTAATAATTTCATAGTATCACCTCGAATGTATTATAACAAAAGACAATCTAAAAATTAACTGAATTTATGATGAATTTGTGATACTATTAAGGGCAAGGGAGGAATGCTTGATGTTTTTTAGAAAGAAACAAAAAGTAGACTTAGATGCTAAGTTTAAAGAAGTATATCATGAAGTAAATAAAATTACAGCTGATGCCGGAAATGAATTAGATGTGACCATCAAATATTCACAATTGAAATTGGCTTGTCGTAAGTATGATGAATTGATTGATTTAATTCATCAAGGAGCTAATTTTGAAGAAAAACATTTTCTTTCTTTAAAAGAAAGTGTAGAAGAAGAAACAAAGAGAGTAGAAGGTTTATTAGATGAAGATTAAAGCATATAAGAAGGATTTTGATTATACCTATACTTTAGGAGTTTTTGAAACGATTGAGTTATTAAAGAATCGTCCTGATCTTGTTTTAAGAGTATATATAAAAAGTAATTCTTATAAGAATAAAGGAATTCCTATTATTGATGAAATTTGTAGAGAAAAACATATTGAATTGATTGAAAGTGATAATACAATTCAAAAATTATCAAAAAAAGATAATTGTTTTGCGATAGCAATCATTAAAAAATATGAAATGACTTTACAAGAAGGAAATCATGTTGTTTTAGTTAATCCTGGAGATATGGGAAATATGGGGACAATTATGAGAACGATGTTAGGATTCAATTATTATAATCTAGCAATAATTCGACCAGGTGTCGATGTTTTTGATCCTCGTGTTTTAAGAGCTTCGATGGGAGCAATGTTTCATTTGAATATTGAGTATTTTGATAGTTTTGAAGATTATTTAAAAAGATTTCCAAGTCATGATATTTATACATTGATGTTAAAAGGAGCAACCAATATTCATAAGGTTGAATCCAAAGAAGGTTATCATTCACTTGTTTTTGGTAATGAAAGTAGTGGTTTACCTGATGAATATCTAGATTATGGGAAATCTATTTTTATTCCTCATAGTCATCATATAGATTCATTGAATCTTTCCATGGCTTTAGGAATGACGTTGATGCATTTTTCAAAAGATGAATTTAAAGATAAAGAAGTATTATAGGAGGGAAAGTATGTTTGATTTTGATGAAGTTGTAGATAGAAAAGGTACAAATTGTGCTAAATGGGATACCATTGAAGCTAATAATAAACCTAAAGATGTGTTACCTATGTGGGTTGCAGATATGGATTTTAAATCACCAAAGGAAATTGAAAATGCATTAGTTAAAAGAATTAAACAAGGCGTTTATGGGTATTCATTTGCGCCAGATGAGTATTTTGATGCGGTTATTTCTTGGATGAAAAGAAGACATGATTTTCATGTCGATAAAGAATGGATCATCCCAACACCAGGTGTGGTAACAGCTATTAAATTATGTGTAAATGCTTATACAAAGGAAAATGATGCCATCATTATTAATAAACCTATATATTATCCATTTGATTTTTCAATTGAATTAAATCATCGTAAAATCATTGAAAATGAAATGGTTTATAAAGATGGTTCTTATGAAATGGATTATGATGCTTTTGAAAAAGCAATCGTAGAAAATGATGTTAAAATGTTTATTTTATGTAATCCATATAACCCAATTGGAAAAGTATGGAAAGAAGATGAATTAAAACAAATTGGTGAAATTTGTAAGAAACATCATGTTTTAGTTATTGTTGATGAAATTCATGAAGATTTTGTTTATGGAGAGCACGTACATATTCCTTTCTATAATGTAGATGAAAGTTATAAAGAATTCTCTGTTATTTTAACTGCACCATCAAAAACATTTAATTTAGCAGGGTTACAAACATCAAATATTATTATTGCAGATGAAAAATTAAGAAAAGCTTATCAAGAAACAATGAATCGTTATGGGGTTAATGAACCAAACTTTTTAGGTATTATTGCTTGTATGACTGCCTATAATGAATGTGAATTATGGGTAGATGAAATGTTGGAATATGTTTATGACAACTTTACTTATTTTGATGAATTCTTAAAAGAAAACTTACCTCATATTCATTTAGTAAAACCTGAAGGACTTTATTTATGTTGGGTTGATTTTAGAGAATGTGGTTTAGATAAAGATGAACTTGAAAAGACAATGTTAGAAAAAGCCGGTTTATGGTTAGATGAAGGATATATCTTTGGAACAGGTGGAGAAGGTTTTGAAAGATTTAATCTTGCAATTCCAAGAAGTGTTTTAGAAGATGCTTGTCAAAGATTATTAAAAGCTTTTGGAAAATAAGGTTTTTATGATAAAAACTATGGAAATTCTATATAAAAGATAGTATTATATAACCGAAAAAAAGAAAAGGAGATTTGTTATGGGATTAGTATCAGCAACAGAAATGTTAAAGAAAGCTAAAGAAGGACATTATGCAGTAGGTCAATTCAATATCAACAACTTAGAATGGACTAAATCAGTATTATTAACTGCAGAAGAATTAAAAGCACCAGTAATCTTAGGTGTTTCAGAAGGTGCTGCTAAATATATGACTGGATATACAACAGTTGCAGCAATGGTTAAAGCAATGGTAGAAGCATTAAATATCACTGTACCAGTAGCTTTACACTTAGATCATGGTTCATACGAAGGAGCTAAAGCTGCTTTAGATGCAGGTTTCTCTTCAATCATGTTTGATGGTTCTCATTATGGAATCGAAGAAAACATCGAAAAAACAAAAGAAATCGTTGAATTATGTCATTCAAAAGGTGTTTCAGTAGAAGCAGAAGTTGGATCAATCGGTGGAGAAGAAGATGGTGTCATCGGTAAAGGTGAAGTAGCAGATCCAAAAGAATGTAAATCAATCGCAGACTTAGGAGTAGATTTCTTAGCTGCAGGTATCGGAAATATCCATGGTAAATACCCAGCAAACTGGGAAGGTTTAGACTTTGATGCATTAGATGCAATCCAAGCTGAAACTGGAAAATTACCATTAGTATTACATGGTGGTTCAGGAATTCCTGATGAAATGATCAAAAAAGCAATCACTTTAGGAGTATCTAAAGTAAATGTAAACACTGAATGTCAATTATATTTCCAAGAAGCTACACGTAAATACATTGAAGCTGGAAAAGATTTAGAAGGAAAAGGATATGATCCTCGTAAATTATTAGCACCAGGTGCAGAAGCTATTAAACAATGTGTTAAAGATAGAATGGAAGTATTCGGTTGCATCGGTAAAGCTTAATCAATTAAAAAAGCCTTCGGGCTTTTTTTTGTTTATGTGAAATCTCTTTATTAAGTTGTTTTTTTAATGAATTTATAATATAGTATTAGGGAATATAGATAGAAGAAAAGGGGTAAAGTCATGAGTGAAATTATTGCGATTGAAGGCGGACATAAATTAAATGGTACAGTAGAAATCTCGGGTGCAAAAAATGCCACTGTAGCACTTATTCCAGCAATTATTTTAGCGGATAGTCCTGTGACGATTTATGGTGTACCAGAAATCAGTGATGTGGACGCTTTAGCAGTTTTATTAGAAGAACTTAATTGTACAGTATTAAGAAGTCATGATAGTTTAATTGTTGATCCCTCTCGTATGGAAAATGTTCCATTAGTATCTGATGCTGTGGATAAATTAAGAGCATCATATTATTTAATGGGAGCATTACTTGGAAAATGTAAAAAAGTTGTGATGAAAGCACCAGGAGGATGCTTTTTAGGACCACGTCCAATAGATCTACATATTAAAGGATTTGAAGCATTGGGTGCCAAAGTAGAATTTGTTGATGGTGCGCATGTAATTACAGCAGATCGTTTAGTAGGTGCAAAAATATATTTAGATTTTGCTTCAGTAGGAGCAACAATCAATATCTTATTAGCGGCAGTAAAAGCTGAAGGTAAAACAGTTATTGAAAATGCAGCAAAAGAACCAGAAATCATTGATGTAGTAAACTTACTTACAAAAATGGGAGCTAAAATTAGAGGTGCTGGTACTGATACGATTACGATTGAAGGAGTAGAACACCTAAAAGGATGTACTCATGAAATCATTCCAGATCGTATTGAAGCAGGGACATTCTTAATTATGGCAGCAGCTGCAGGAGAAAGAGTTATTATTCAAAATATCATTCCACAACATTTGGAATCACTTATTTCAAAATTGAAAGAAATGGGAGTGAAGATGGAAAATGTTGGAGATAGTATTATTGTTTATGGTGATAACAAGAACTTTAATGCAGTCGATGTCAGAACACAGGTATATCCAGGTTTTGCGACAGATCTACAACAGCCATTAACAGCACTGCTTACACAAGCAAACGGACAATCACAAGTAATAGAAACAATTTATCCAGAGAGATTTAGACATTGTGAACAACTTAATAAGATGGGCGCAAATATAGAATTAGATGAATCAATGTGTTATATAAATGGAAAAACACCATTAAAAGGAGCAAAAGTAGAAGCAACAGATTTAAGATGTGGAGCAGCATTGTTAATAGCAGGGTTAATCGCTGATGGAATTACAGAAATCAGCAATGTATATCATATAGATAGAGGATATGCGAATATTGATCAAAAATTAATTACTTTAGGTGCTGTTATTAGAAGAATCAAAGTTGATGATTAAAATTATAAAAAAGGGCTTGAAAACGACATAATTTAATGTTAATATATCATAGCAACTTACTTTGTAGTGAGAAATCTACAAGGCGGAAGGAGAAATTAAAAATGAAAAAAGGAATTCATCCAAATTACAAAAAAGTAAAAGTAGTTTGTACATCATGTGGAGCAGAATTTGAAAGTGGTTCAGTATTAGATGAAGTACGTGTTGATACTTGTTCTAACTGTCATCCATTCTATACTGGAAAACAAAGATTTGCTAGTGCTGATGGACGTGTTGAAAAATTCAACAAAAAATACGGACTTAAATAAGAAAATGAGTACTTGGTACTCATTTTTGTTTTGGAGGAAAAAATGGAATATCATGTCTTAGCAAGTGGTTCTAAAGGAAACAGTATTTTCATTTATGATCAAGGAAACGGACTTTTAATTGATTGTGGAATTAGTAAAAGACAACTTTATACAAAACTTAATCAATTAGGATTTAATGAAAATGACATTTGCCATGTTTTATTAACCCATGATCATATTGACCATAATAAAAATATTGATATCTTTGATCAAAGTATTGTTTATTGTGGAAAAGGATGCATCCCTGGTATAGATGAAAGTCATGAATTAGAAAATTATCAAAATATACAATTAGATCATTATATAATTACACCATTACCTTTATCTCACGATGCAACATCACCCTTAGGATTTGTAATCAAAGGAAAAGATGAAACAATTCTCTATATGACAGATACAGGTTATGTTTCACAAAAGAATATGGAATATATAAAAAATTTAGATTACTATATTTTTGAAAGTAATCATGATATTGAAATGTTGATGAATACAAGAAGACCTTTATTCTTAAAAAATCGTATTTTTGGAGATAAGGGCCATCTTAATAATGAATATAGTGCACATGTTATGGCGCAGGTGATTGGTGAAAATACAAAAGAAATTTGTTTGGCCCATTTATCACAAGAAGCGAATACAAAGGAAATGGCATTAGATACATATCAAAGAGTTTTTGATGAAGAACATATTTATTTTGATAATATAAAGATTGCAGATCAAAAAGAAATTGTTTCTGGAGGACATTATGAAAATTAGGATCTTAACAATTGGTAAGCTTAAAGAAAAATATCTTGTTAATGGAATCAATGAATATGTCAAAAGATTGAATGCTTACTGTAAAGTGGAAATGGTCGAAGTACCAGATGAACCAATTCCTGATAATGCAAGTGAAAATGTAGAAAATATCATCAAAGATAAAGAAGCAGATAAAATTGTTGCTAAAATTAAAGATGATGAATATGTTATCGTTTTAGATCTACATGGAAAAGAAATTGATAGTGTGGCTTTTTCAAAACATATTGAAGAATGTATGATTAGAGGAAAGAGTACGATTACTTTTGTCATTGGTGGTTCTTTAGGTTTAGGAAAATCTTTATTACAAAGAGCAAATTATCGTTTATGTTTCTCTAAAATGACTTTTCCACATCAATTAATGAAGCTAATCTTAGTTGAACAAGTCTATCGAGCATTCAAAATTATGAACAATCAAACGTACCATAAGTAGCCTAGGTTTTTTACAAATACTTATTGAAGGTAAGAATATAATGAATAAAGCTCAGTGGATTCATAGTGAATTAGATGAGCTTTTATGGTTAAAAATAATTTATGTTGTAGGTATAATCTTTATAGAATTGAAAAGGGATGAGGTTAAAAATGTTAATAAGTGATAAGTTAAAGTCTTTTGATTTTACGTATGCAGAAAAAGAAATAGTAAAGTATTTTTTGAATCAAAAGGAAGAAATTGCAAGACAATCAACACGTGAAATATCAAAGAGATTGTATTGTTCGCCATCATCAATAATACGACTTTGTCAAAAATTAGGATTTACTGGATTTGAAGAATTTAAAGAAATGTATGTCGAAGAACTTCACTATTTAAATTCGAATTTTTCAGATATAAACCCCAGTATACCTTTTATGACAGAAGATAACATACAAACAATATCAAATAAAATGTGTTCATTGTATCATGAAATAATTGATGACACACATTCACTATTGGATCATGATATGTTAAGAAAATCATTGAATTTATTAAAAAACAATAAAAATATTTATATTATTTCTTCTGGATCGCAAAATGATCTTGCTTTAACTTTTAGAGATAAAATGGCTAGAATAGGAAAACATGTAAATGTATATCAAAGTATCGATGAACCATATTATGAGGCTTGTTATTTAAATAAAGGAGATGCCTGTTTTCTTTTAATTAGCTATACAGGTGAAACACAAAATTGTATAAGAATGGCGAATAAATTAAATGAAAGAAATATCGATTTTATTACTATTACATCATTTGGAACGAATACTTTATCTTCTTTATCACGTTGTGTTCTACATGTTTCTACAAGAGAAAAAATTAGAAACAATTTGGGAACTTTTTCTATGAATTTATCAACACTTTATTTGTTAGATTTATTGTATAGTATGTATTTTAGCTTAAATTATAAAGAAAATAAAAAGAAAAAAATTAAGATTGCTGATGAATATGAAAATTTTACATCGTCACTTATAAGAGATACAAGCAATGATTTAATCAAATAGGGAACGGGTAACCAAATAATTTAGGGGGAAAGCCAAATTATTTAGGGGACAACTTTAGGG
>NZ_JAJDKB010000058.1:0-13569 GCF_020589955.1 Faecalibacillus sp. TM498 | reverse complement strand
CTTACCTTTTCGTTTTGATGCAATGCTTTCTAACTTGCAATCAAATTATAGCATTACATATTTTAATATGCAAGTTCATTTCAAAACACAATAACCATTGCACTCATTTCCATTTTACAAAAAAACCCAAATCGAAATATCGATTTGAGCTTTTTGAATTTCTCTGAATAAACGTATAAATTAACGTTTTGAGAATTGTGGAGCACGACGTGCTTTTTTAAGACCATATTTTTTACGTTCTTTAACACGTGAATCACGAGTTAAGAATCCTGCAGCTTTTAATGTTGGTCTGTAATCGTCACCAGCTTGTAATAAAGCTCTAGCAACACCATGACGGATTGCACCAGCTTGTCCTGAGTACCCTCCACCATAAACATTAACAGTTACATCAAATTTGTCTTTAGTGTTTGTTAATTCTAATGGTTGATTAACGATCATGTTTAATACGTCTGATGCTAAATATTCTCTAGCTTCTTTTCCATTAATAACGAAGTTTCCTGTACCTGGTGTTAAGATAACACGTGCTACAGAAGATTTTCTTCTACCTGTTCCTCTATATTGTACGTTTGCCATTATCTTTCACCTTACCCTTTCACTTTCATTTCTACTGGATTTTGTGCTGCATGAGGATGTTTATCACCAGCATAAACAAATAATTTCATTCCTTGTTTTCTACCTAAAGTGTTATGTGGTAACATACCTTTAACTGCTGCTTCAACAAATCCTGTTGGATTTTGTTCTAAGAATTGTTTAGCTGTCTTAACTTTAAGACCACCTAACCATCCTGAGTGACGGTAATATTTAGTGTTTTCTAATTTTTTACCTGTCATAACTACTTTGTCAGCATTGATAATGATTACATAATCACCAGTATCAACATGTGGTGTGTAAGTAGGTTTATTTTTCCCTCTTAACACTGTAGCAACTTCTGAAGCTAAACGACCTAATGTTTGTCCAGCTGCGTCAACTACATACCATTTTCTTTCGATTGTGGCAGCATTTGCCATTGTTGTTTGTCTCATCTTTTTCTTTTCTCCTTTGTTTATCCTTACCGGGGACTTTAAAAGGTTTTTGCCTATGAAACCTTTTTAATTATATGAAATCACAATATCAATGTCAATAAAATAATGCGACAAAATCGAATATTTTTTATTCTAAAACTATCTTGGATCTACAGGTATAATACACGCTGCAACAACATAGGCAAGAAGTCCTGTTCCTGCATATAAACAAAGCAAACCACAAGCAAGTCTTACAAGTGTTGGATCTACATCAAAATATTCTCCAAGTCCTCCGCATACCCCTGCTAATACCTTATCTTTAGTTGAACGATATAACTTTTTATTCATTATTATTCCCCCTTAAAATGAATTGTTACATTTCCCATATCTGTATCGATATCAATATTTTTATTTCCTATAACTTGACTTGCATCACTTACATGAACAGAACTCATACTACCATCTTTTGTCACTTTATATTGATCTCTTGTATCTGCCATCACTAAAGATACATTTCCCATATCATTTTCTAAATCTAAGTTATACGTATCTAAATTAGAAATTTCTAAATCACCCATATCATTAGAAATATCCGCATTTTCTTTAACAAGTAAATGTTTGATTGTTACTTTACTTGTATCACTTTCCATTTCTAATTGATTGCATTGTAAATCTTCAATTGTAACCTTTGAGGCATCAATATCTAAATCAATGTGATTAAATTGAATATTTCTTGGAATATATAAAGTAAGTTTGCTTGTTTCTTTTTTATGAGTTACACCCGTAAAAGAAATATCTGCAACTTGTCCATTATATTTAAAATCATAATCTTTATTAACATGACTTCCTTCTACTTTAATTGTATTTCCATCATAATAAACGATTTTACCATTTAATGCTGATAATTCTAAATCAAGGTTACAATGAGCATCAACACCTAATTCCAAATTAACATCTTTTGCTTTACCAAAAGATTTAAATTTAACATAATTCGTTACTTTTTGTGCTTCATCAGGTAATTGATCTAAGCCATTCATCAAAACACCACCAACGCATAAAGCAAGACCAAGAATTAATGTTACAAGTGCAATACATTTATAAATTTTCATATTAACCCACCACCTTATTATAAATATCTTTACCTAAATCAATGAGTGCTCTAAATGCTTGTGGTAAATATTTAAAAATACTGACTGTCATTAAAGAAGTTAAATAACTTAAAGAAAATAATAATAAACCAACACCTAAACAAATAAGACCACCAGCAATTAAACCATCCATAAACATTTTAATAGCAACAACAACTAAAGCAACTAAAGCACATAACAATCCAAATGTACCAAATATACCGATACATACAATTGAAAGAAATAAACCAAACGCTGCTACTACTAAACCACCAACACCACCAATTGTTGGTAAAATAAGTAAAACTAATAAAACAACAATGATTCCTCTTAATATACGTGTATTTCTTTCATTATAATGATGAATTACTTCTTCATTTTCTTGCTCATTTATATCAAGTCCCTCTTTAATTGTTTGTGCAACTTTTTCAGGTGTTCCTAATTCATCTATAACTTCTTGTTCATGTTCACTTCCTGCATCTTCAAAGTAATCACGATAATAATTAAGTGCTTCATCTCTTTCTATTGAATCTATATCTTGTAATAATTTTTCCAATTCATCTAAAAATTGTTCCTTATTCATTATTATCCCCTCCTTTTAATAATGAATTAATTTTTTCTGTATAACTTATCCATTCATTTCTATACATCTCTAATTTATTCTTTCCATTATCTGTAATTCTATAATATCTTCGATTTCTACCATCAATTTGTTTATCATATGTCTCTAAACAATCATCTTTTTGTAATCTTCTAAGGACAGGATAGAGTGTCGATTCTGAAACATCGATTCCTTTTCTCACATCTTGGGTAATTTTATAACCATACGTTCCCTCTTCTTTTTTAGCGACAACACTTAAAACAATGGCGTCTAACAAAGCAGCCCCTGTATTAAATATCATATTTGCCCTCCTATTCTTTTTACAATAATATTATATAACGTATAGTATTATATTACAACGAATTTGTTGATAAAAAAATAATGTGCTAAACACATTATTCAAAAAACTCTAAAGTTAATTTTAAAACTTGTTTAATATCAGATAGTTTATCAAAATTATGATTGCCATCTTCTATCGAAACAAACTTTGTTCCTTTATGAAATAATTTCATGTATTTGTTACTGATTTCATAAGGAACTGTTGTATCTTTTGTTCCATGAATCACAAGTAAATCATTTTGATAAGTATCTAATTCTTGATAAAAATCTCTTTTTAAAATATCTTCTACAAAATCATCTGATATTTCATACCCACCATGATCATAAGTTTTCGCTCTTTCAACTTGTCCTGTTAAATAATGAAGCGCATCTGGTAAATTAAAAGCTGGCGCCCATAAAACCATTTTTTTAATTACATCTGGATAAAGCTTAGCAAGTTCACTAGCAATAGCGCCACCCATTGAATGACCTAAAACATAGATTTCTGTACAATTTTCCATTTTTAAACATTCTTCTAAAATCACTCTGGCACAAGAAAGTTCATCTTGAAAAGTCATATCCACAAAATTCCCATCACTTTCTCCACTTCCTAAAAAATCAAAGCGAAAAGAAGCAATTCCTTTAGCTTCTAACATACGTGATAATTGTACATAAGAAAACTTTGTTCCCGTTTTTTGTCCTGTAAAACCATGGAAAATCAAACAAACTGGATGTTTGTCTTGATTAGGTTTATGAAAAAATCCTCTAAGTGTTCCTTTAGGTGTAGGAATTTCACAATAATGTTGCATTTTAAATACCCTCATGTGCTTTCTTGATTCTTCGAATACCACCCATTGTGACATATTGTTTTGTAATATCTATAATATTTTCTTTTTTAAAATCTCCACCTATAAAAAGACACGTATCCATAATTTCATTTGTTACAATTGTAAGCATTTCATCAGATAATTCCTCTGGTATTTCATTTCTTACAATTTCTTTACACTCATCTATATATTTAGTTTTATCAATTTCTGTAATACCTTCCATATTAATACCTCCATGTATTTTTCATTATAACAAATAATATGTCTAAATGATGAATTTATCAAAAAAAGACCAAATTGTTCCATTACAACAATTCTAATTAATCTTTCCATATAATGAAAATAAGAACATTCCATACTCTATTGATACTATGATTATAGCGTGTTAGTAGAGAAATAAAGAAAGGTAAAAAATGACTAAAAAGAAGAAATATATTTATATTAATTTAAAAAATACCAGGGAGGATAAAGATTTAAAACAAAAAGACATAGCTAAATTGATCCATGTATCTCCGCGTACATACTCTCACTATGAGAATAACGAAAGAGAAATGTCCCTCGATACTTGGAAATTACTTTCTAAACTTTTAGAAAAAAGTATTGATTATCTAAGCATTATTGAAGAAAAAAAGAAAGATAAGGAGTAAAATCTCCTTATCCCTTATTCATAATCACAAGTATAACCTTTATGATCTAATTCTAATTTAATAACTTCCCAATCATTTAATAATGATCCAAGTTCTTCTTTTAAACGAACAACACCCATTTTATCTTCTTCACGAATAACTGCCATTAAAGTAGGTCCTGCCCCTGATAAATAACATCCTAAAACATTTTCATCGTTTTCTAAAACATTCATAATTTCATCATAATTATGAATCAACTTACCACGATAAGGTTGATGTAAACGATCTTTAAATCCTAATTTTAAACCATCATCATAACCATTAATCAAAGAAGCAACGACAAGAGCTAAATGGGAAACATTTTTGATGGCATCTTGACGACCTAATGTTTGTGGTAACACTTTACGTGATTCTTCAGTAGATAAAGTAAATGGTGGAATTAAAGCTACAAAACGGTATTCATGTTTTACAGGAATATTTAATGTAAGCACTTGTTCTTCTTCCATGACTGAAACTGTTAAACCACCAAAAATAGCTGGTGCAACGTTGTCTGGATGTCCTTCAATCTTTGTCGCAAGTTCAAGAATTTCTTGACGATCATCTGTTTTGTCTTTAAAAGCAAAAGCTCCAACGATTCCTGCGACAATACATGTTGAACTACTTCCAAGACCTCTTGTATAAGGAACTTGACTTTCACAATGAATATTGACACCTTTAAAATCTAAACCACAGCTTTGAGCTGCTTGGCTAAAAGCTTGATATGTTAAGTTTTCTTCATTACAAAATTGTGTTGGACAACCTGTAATATTTAATCCACCTTCATTTAATTCAAAAGTAAAGGTATTATATAAAGTTAACGCTAATCCAGCAACGTCAAATCCTGGTCCTAAATTGGCACTTGTTGCTGGTACTTTGACTTTGACTTTCATTCTTTAAAGTCCTTCCATTTCTGATTTAATAAAATTAATAATTTCTGTTTTATCAATATGTGTTTTATGTAGCACTTCTCTATCCTTAATTCCAACTAATGGTTTAGGTACTGCTACACCTGTTTTTTCATTTAATTTTTCAATTGCATCATAAACATTTAATTCTTCATTGAATAATGCTTTATAAACAGATTCAGGGAATTTATATGGTGAAGCTGTTGAAAGTAAGATTGTTTTAGTTTGATCTCCAGTTTCCTTTTGATATTGTTTTAATACACCATAACCACATGCTGTATGTGTATCTAAAACATAACCATTATCTTCATAACAATCTTTAATTGTTTTTAAAACTTCTTCTTCATTTAAATATCCTGCTTTAAATTGATCTTGAATACGTGCAAATGTTTCATCATCAACTTCATAAATACCATCTGCTTTTAATTTTTCTATGTATTCTTTAACCTTATCACCATCTTTTCCAGACATATACCATACAAGTCTTTCTAAGTTACTTGATACTAAAATATCCATTGCTGGTGCATTTGTTTTAAAGAATTCCCTATTAGCATCATATTTACCTGTTGTAAAGAAATCAGTTAAAATATTATTCTTATTAGATGCGGCAATAAATTTATTAACAGGAAGACCCATATTTTTTGCAAACCATCCTGCTAAACAGTTTCCAAAGTTTCCACTAGGTACACAGAAGTTTACTTGATCTCCCATTTCAATTTCTTTATTTCTTACAAGTTCAAAATAACTATGGAAATAATAAACGATTTGTGGAATCAAACGTCCTACATTAATTGAGTTAGCTGAAGATAAGAAAACATGATGTTGATCACTTACTTCTTTTAACATTTTATCTCCAAACGCTACTTTTACAGCACTTTGAGCATCATCAAAGTTACCATGAATTCCAACTACTTTAACATTTTTTCCTTCTTGAGAAACCATTTGTTGTTGTTGAATCGCACTTACTCCATCTAATGGATAAAATACTTTAATACATGTTCCTTCAACATCTTTAAATCCTTCTAAAGCAGCTTTACCAGTATCACCACTTGTTGCTGCTAAAATCATGACTTCACGATCTTCTTTTAATTGTTTTAAAGATAAAGTCATTAAATGTGGTAATAAAGATAATGCCATATCTTTAAAAGCAGCGGTTTGTCCATGGAATAATTCAGCTACATAAACATCTCCTGCTTTTTTTACAGGAACAACAATTTCTGGAAATAAACCTTTTCCATATGCATTTAAACATGCTTGATGGATAAGTTCTTTACCATCTTCAGGAACAAAAGTTGAAATCACCTCTGTTGCTAAATCCACATAATTTAATTGAACTAATTTATTTAAATCTAATTTTTGAAAATCAAAATTAGGAACTAACAATCCCCCATCATCACCAATTCCTTGTACAATTGCTTGATAGAAATTGATTTGATCTTGATGATTACGCGTACTTACATATGTCTTATTCATCGCTATATCCTCCAATAATTGAATTTATTATATTGAATATTGTATACAAAGTCAACAATCCAAGATTTTATTATTAATATAATATAAGGAAAGAAACTATGAGAAAAAATTGACTACTGTATACAATCATGCTATTATATCAAAAAAGTAAAGAAAGTGAGGCTTAACTATGATAACCATTAAAACTATTATTGATGCATTTAAAAAATAAAGCTCAAGAATAATGGTTTGTTTATGTTAAGTTTTCAATAGACCATTTGGTCTATTTTTTATTATAAGGGGGACTATCATGAAAATAGGTGTTATTGGACTTGGTACTGTAGGATATGGGGTCATTGAAATTCTTACAAATGAAAAAACACGTTTAGAAAAAGAAATGAAACAAGAAATTGTTGTTAAATACGGGTGTGGTCTTGAAGAAGTAGACTTACCTAAGGGAATTATTTATACAAAAGATTATCATGATGTTATTAATGATGAGGAAATTGATGTCGTTGTTGAACTTATTGGGGGAACAACAATTGCGAAAAACATTATCTTAGAAGCATTAAATAACAAAAAACATGTAGTTACAGCTAATAAAGCTTTATTAGCTCATTATGGAAAAGAAATTTTCCAAACTGCTAAAGCAAATGATGTACATATTTTCTATGAAGCTTCTGTAGGAGGAGGTATTCCTGTTCTAGCAAGTCAAAAAGAAAGTTTGATTGCAAATAATACCAAAGAAATTGTTGGTATTTTAAATGGAACAACCAACTTTATTTTAACTTTAATGGAAAATGAAAATCTTGATTTTGATGAAGCATTATCAATTGCAGATGGTTTAGGATACGTTGAAGCTAATCCAGCTTTAGACTTAGATGGAATTGATGCTGCTCATAAAATTTGTATTTTAGCACAAAATGGTTATCAAAAATTTGTTGACTTTGATCAAATTCAAGCTAGTGGTATCCGTAATGTCTCTAAATTAGATATGGATTACGCTAAAAAATTAGGTTATCGTTTTAAAATGATTGCTCAAGCAAAACCTGTTAAAGATGGTTTAGGAATTGATGTTTCAGCAACACTTGTAAACCTAAATGAACTTGTAGCCAATGTTATGGATTCTTACAACGTTGTTGAAATCGATAACGATTATGTTAATAACATTATTTATTATGGTCGTGGTGCTGGACGTTATGTCACTGCTTCAGCTGTTGTCAGTGATATCATGAAAACACACCAAGTAGAAAGATGGTCACATGATTATGAAGATTGTAAACATGTTTACCCTATTTCTTCTTCACGCTATTATGTAAGAGCATCTAAACCTGTAGATATTCCTTATGAAACATACTATAGTGAAAAAGATGATCATATTTATATAACAGAAGAAATTGAATTAGCTGATTTAAAAAATAAATTAAATGATGAAAATGCTGTTATTTTCAAAGTAAGAGGATAAGGAGATTATAAAAATGAAAAAATTTAAAATTGCTATTGTTGGTGCTACTGGTGCCGTTGGTCGTGAAATGTTAAGATGTGTTTTCCAATTTAACTTTCCTTTTGAAAGTATTAAATTATTAGCTTCTGCAAGAAGTGCTGGAAAAGAAATCGAATTTGAAGGACATAAATTTGTTGTTGAAGAATTAACTGAAAATAGTTTTGAAGGTGTAGAAGTTGCTTTCTGGTCTGCTGGTGGAAGTATTTCAGAAAAATATATGAAATATGCCGTAGAAGCTGGATGTGTCAATATTGATAATACTTCACATTTTAGAATGGATCCTAATGTTCCTTTAGTTGTTCCTGAAGTAAATGGTGAAGCCTTAAAAGACCATCATGGAATTATTTCTTGTCCAAACTGTACAACAATTATGATGTGTAGTGCTCTTACAAGATTAAATGATGAATTTGATATTGAAAGAATCGTTGTTTCTACTTACCAAGCTGTATCTGGTGCTGGTGTTGCTGGTATGGAAGAACTTTATCGTCAAAGCCAAGAAGTTTTAGATGGTAAAGAACCTGTTGCTAAAACATTACCTTGTGCTGGTGATAAAAAACATTTTCCAATTGCTTTCAACTGTATTCCTCAAGTAGATAAATTTGATTTATCAAATGGATATAGTAAAGAAGAAATGAAAATGGTAAATGAAACTAAAAAAATCTTCAATAAAGATATTGAAGTCAATGCAACTTGTGTACGTGTTCCTGTTTTACGTGGACATAGTGAATCAATCTATATTGAAACTAAAAAACCAATCGATATGGATAAAGTTTTTGAATTATTAGGAAATAGTACTGGTATTGATTTATGCGATGATTTAGCTAATCAAGTTTATCCAATGCCAACAAGCTTTATCGGTGATGAATTAACTCACGTTGGACGTGTAAGAAAAGATTTATATAAAGATAATGCTTTAAGTTTATGGATTACAGGTGACCAATTAATGAAAGGTGCTGCTTATAACTCTGTAGACATCGGATTAAAAATGATTGAATTAGGTTTATTAAAATAAAAGGTAATGACCTCCATTGGAGGTCATTTTTATTGTTCAATTGTTTTAATAACTTTTGCTGGAACACCTGCAATTAAACTATTTGTTGGCATATCTTTGGTCACCACTGCTCCCGCTGCAATCACACACCCCGCACCAATTGTAACTCCTGGCATCACAGAAACATTAGCTCCAAACCAACAATTATCTCCTATCTTGATTGGTAAGGCTTTTTCTAATCCTTGATTTCTATTTGTATAATCTAAAGGATGATTTGCTGTATAAAAGCCACATGAAGGACCAATAAAAACATTGTCACCTATTTCAATAGTTGCTCCATCCATAAAATAGTTATTAATGTTCACAAAAACATTCTTTCCTAACTTAATATTTTTTCCATAATCCGCTGTAAAAGGACTTAATAAAACTAAATCATCTGGAAAATATCCCAAAATATTTTCAATTACTTCATTTCTTTTTTCATCACTTGGTTTCAGTTGATTTAATGCAAAACATAAATCTTGGCATATAAGTCTTTGATCTATGAGTTCATGATCATTATTGGCATCATACCATAAACCAGCTTTCATCTTTTCTTTTTCAGTCATGTTTTAATCCTTCCTTTAACCATTCCATAGGAATATCATCACTTGGATATCCTGCAATTAAAATTGCTTGAGCATGTACACCATAATCTCCCGTTTGTACCACCGCTTTACAACGATCTCTCATTTGATAATATTCAGGAATATAATGCATGACATGTATATTCTCTTTCCCAAATAATTTTTCAACGGTTTGATAATCCTTTTGATTTAATTCTAACATATCTTCTGTCACAATAGCACCTTCAAAATCACCACATTCTTTTAATGTTGTGAAAATATCATGAAAACTTGGTGATCCTGTTACTGCTTCTAAATCAATATATTGCACACTTGAATCTAGTGGATAGATTGCTTTAGGACTTGTACCACTTCCTGCATCTGCAATAAAAATCATTTCTCCATGTCTTATTTGTGCTACAAGTGCTGCAAGTTCTTTATTGAGTATTCTTCTTTTCATATTTTTCATCCCCCTTTGTTTATATATTAAAAGTCTTTTAATAAACAGTCAATATAAAAGAAGATTTTTATCTTCTATAATTGAATTCTTTGAATAATTTGACCTTCTAATCCTTGAAAATAATAATCTTCACAATTCTCTTGATATTTTAAAGAAGGCATAAAATGGTTAGGAACATAATTTAAACATCCTTTTTGAATAGCATCTAAATCATCTTCTTTTATATTTTCTCCTGTTAAAATAAGTAAATGAGGATTATACATCACAATTGTGGTCGCAACCACTTGAATAATCTTTTCAAGCGAATTATCAAATTCTCTTTTCTTTAAAAAATCAAATAAGGGTAAATATGCAATTTCTCCAGCAATTCCATTATTTCCATCAATTAATTGATTATCTAAAATCATGCCACAACCTGGACCCGAATCCTTTGGGAAAGTAAGAAAACAAACATTTTGATGATGTATTTGATTATATCCATAAGCAATACATTTAATATCATTCATCAAAATAATTTCTTTTTGAATCTTCTTATCAAAAGGGAATCCTTTTAATGAAGCAATATCTGATTCAATAACTTGATTATTTGAAATAATGGCTGGTAATCCTAAAGAAATATATTGAAGAGATTTGTCTTCTTCAATAATTTGATTTAAACATTCAACAATATCTTCCCCTACTAATTCCTTTTTCTTTATTTCTTTAGATTCAATTAATTCACCCAAAGCATTTTTTAAACAATAAATAATAGAACAACAATCATATTCCTTTTTGACAAACATCATGCACTTATGATAATAACCTGGATTTAATTTATATTGATGTGTAGGGCGTCCTTTTTCAACATAAATAAGTTCATTTTCCACAATAATCCCTCTTGATAAAAAATCATTTAAGATAGTTCCTATTGTCATAATAGAAACATTTGTTTTTTGTGCTATTTCCTTTTTAGTTCCCCTTTTTTCATTTATAAAATAATCAAATACTTTTTGATCATTAATAACTCTTAATTTTCCTGTTCCTTTTCTTTCCATACACTTCACCTTGTTTTTATCATCTTAACATAAAAACAAATGATAAAAAAGGGAAGTGTTGACAAACTGTTTTATGCTGTTATATACTGTTTATAGATGAAGGAGGAACTATATGCGCATAATTATTAATCACTCATCTATGATTCCAATTTATGAACAAATTGTCGATCAGATAAAGAAACAAATCAATAACCACACTTTAAAAGAAAATGATGCTTTACCTTCTGTAAGAAGTCTTGCTAAAGAATTACAAATCAGTGCTCTTACCGTAAAAAAAGCCTATGACTTTTTAGAAAACGAAGGTCTTACTAAAACGATTCATGGTAAAGGAACTTTTATTCTTGCTGTTAATGAAGAAACACTTCTAGAAGAAGTACGAAAAGAGATAGAAGATTATTTAGAAAAAGCCATTCAAAAAGGAAAACAAGCTGGTGTGAGTTATGAAGAAATTAAAGAAATGCTAGAACTATTAATGGAGGAGTAATATGTTAAAAGTTAATCATATTCAAAAAACTTATTCACATTTTCATTTAGATTGTTCATTAGAAATACAACCCGGTTCCATTACTGGAATAATAGGAAAAAATGGTTCAGGAAAAACTACACTTTTTAAAGCCATTTTAAATCTCATTCATATCGATTCTGGTGATATTATACTTTTAGATAAAGATTATAAAGATGTTGATAAAAATAAAATTGGTTGTACACTAGCTAATATTTCTTTATGTGAATATCTTAAATTAAAAGATTTAATAAATCTTTTAAATAACACCTATAAAGATTTTGATTTAGATTACTTTCTACAAAAATGTAAACAATATCAATTTCCTTTAGATAAAAAAATCAATGAATTCTCTACCGGTATGAAAGCAAAACTCAATGTTTTAATTGCCTTATCACATCATGCCTCATTTCTTATTCTCGACGAACCAACAAATGGTTTAGATGTTCTTGCTCGAGAAGAAATCATTGACTTAATTCGAGAATTTATGGAGGAAGATGAAAACCGTTCAGTTTTAATTAGTTCTCATATTTCTTCTGATTTAGAAGGTCTATGTGATGATATTTATATGATTGATGATGGCAAGTTTATATTCCATGAAACAACGGATTGTTTATTAGATCAATATGGTTTATTAAAATTAACAGAAGAACAATTTAATCAAGTAGATCATAATTACTTTATAAAGACGAGAAAAGAAAATTATGGTTATACTGCTTTAACGAATCAAAAACAATTCTATCAAGAAAACTATCCAGAAATTATTATTGAAAAGAATAATTTTGATACTTTATTTTCTATGATGTTAAGGGGTGAATAAGATGAAAGGACTATTTATTAAAGATTTTTCATATATCAAAGAAAGCAAATTACTCTTTCTCATTCTTGTTTTATTTGGTTTTGGCTCTTCTTATTTCTATAAGAAACCCACCTTTGTTTTAGGTTATTTCAGTGTATTTCCAGGTATCATTTTAATGAGTACAATTAGTTATGATAGTATCAATCATGGCTTTACATCTTTATTTACTTTGCCTATAAAAAAAGAAGATTATCTTAAACAAAAATATAGATTAGGTATTTTATTAGGATTACTTTTTCTATTCTTTGCGATTTGTATTTCAAGTATAGGTTACTATCGTATTCAACAATCATTTCATTTTCTAAATAGTGATTTTCTACAAGGTTGCCTACTAACACTTATGTTTTCTTATTTTGTGATTGCGATCATAACTCCTGTAGGAGTCTACTTTGAAGCTCAAAGAAGTCAACTTGCAATGATCATTGTTTTTGGTGGTATCTTCTTATTTGTAGCTCTAATTTATTTTCTTACAAAATTCATTGGTTTTGATTTAGAAACAATTATTGATTCACTTATAGAAAATCATTTATCTATTACAACACTTTCAACTGTTATATTCACATTCATCTGTAATATAATTTCTTATCACATTAGTTTAAAACTTTTAAACAAAAAAGAATATTAAAAAATGCTCTGTTCAAATGAACATGAGCATTTCTTTTATTATAAATCACAAATACCTTTACCTTCTCCATAAACATCATACCAATCACTATTG
>NZ_JAJDKB010000057.1:0-13603 GCF_020589955.1 Faecalibacillus sp. TM498 | reverse complement strand
CGGCGAAGATAGTACATTGTGCGAAAATAGCTCGTTGCCAGTTCCTTCTTTTTTTTGTTTGTTAACTAAAAAAGCCTAACACAATCTATTAGGCTTTTTAAATACATTGTTTTAATTTTTCTACAATTAGTTCTATTTTTTCACTATCTAATGAGGAATAGTTCATAACATAAATATTTTTATTTTCATCATTATTTTTGTAATATTGAGAAAGTGGACTTAACTTTATTCCTTTACTGTAGGCGTTGTTAATAATGTCTTTTTCTGCTTTTTCACTTTTTATTTTCATTAAAAAATGAACACCGGTAGTTTCATTATAAATTTCAATCTTATTATTTAGACTGCTTGTTTGGAAAGCATTTAAGATTGTATTTTGTTTTTTTAAATAATAATTTCTTAAACGATTAATATGTCTTTCAAAATGCCCGTTTTCAATAAATCTAGAAAGTGTATATTGTTCAAAATTTGAAACGGTACATGAATAAAATGAAAGACGTTTATAATATTCATCAGCTAATGATTCTGGTAATACCATATAGGACATACGGATGGTTGATGATAGAGTTTTAGTAAAGGTATTCATGTAGATGACTTTATCGGAAACATCGATACTTTGTAGGGTAGGAATTGGTTTTCCTCCTAATCTTAATTCACTATCATAATCATCTTCAATAATATAATGTTTTTCAACTTTATTTGCCCAACCTAAAAGTTCATATCTTCTTGAAATTGGTACAACAATACCTGTAGGAAAATGATGAGATGGGGAGATGTGTATTACATCAATTTTCTTTTCTTCTAATTCATTTGGATCAATTCCATATTCATCCATATCCACATATTCAAAATCAACATTCATACTTTTATAAATTTGCGCAGTTTTTGGATAACCAGGATTTTCTAAGCCATATTTAACATCGTTTCCTAAAAGTTGAATAATCAAACTATATAGATATTCTGTACCTGCACCAATAATGATTTGTTCAGGTTTAACATTCATATCTCTAAAATCTTTTAAGAAATTCGCAATGTTTTTTCTTAGTTCAAGAATTCCTCCACAAGGTGAGTTGATCATTAACTCTTCTTGATTATCTCTTAGTACTTCTTTCATGGTCTTGATCCAGGTAGTAAAGGGAAAGATATCACTTTCAGTTTGATTACTAGAAAAATCAGCTAAGTAGTGATTATGACCACTTGTTAAAATCACTTTCTCTTTATTCATTTGTTTTTTAGAAGGAATATTTTTTAGATCAGTGACATAAAAACCTTTTTTTGGTAATGAATAAATAAATCCTTCTGACATAAGTAAACTATAGGCATTTTCAACAGTAATGATACTTACCCCAAGATTTTTTGAAAAAGGCCTTTTAGATGGTAGTCTTTCTCCTGGTTTTATATTTCCTAAAATAATATCCTTTTTTATACATTTATAAAGATATTCATAAAGAGAATCTGACCCTATATTTGTAAGATTATATGTTAACATAATTGATTCCTCCTTAAACTGACCTTATTGAATATATTTAAATTGAATATTTTAATATGTTCACATTTAAGTATAATAAAAGCCATAATAAAAGTAAACAGGGAGATCAAAAAATGTTAAATGAAAGATATGCATTAAATAAACAATTAGCACAAATGTTAAAAGGTGGTGTTATTATGGATGTAACAACACCTGAACAAGCAAAAATCGCAGAAGAAGCTGGAGCATGTGCTGTTATGGCACTTGAAAGAATTCCTGCAGATATTCGTGCAGCAGGGGGAGTTGCAAGAATGTCTGATCCAAAAATGATTCAAGAAATTCAAGCAGCAGTAAGTATTCCAGTTATGGCAAAATGTCGTATTGGACACTTTGTAGAAGCACAGCTTTTACAAGCAATTGAAATTGATTATATTGATGAAAGTGAAGTTTTATCACCAGCTGATGATGTTTATCATGTCAACAAAAGAGAATTTGAAGTACCATTTGTTTGTGGAGCTAAAGATTTAGGAGAAGCACTTCGTCGTATCAATGAAGGGGCAAGCATGATTCGTACCAAAGGAGAACCAGGAACAGGAGATATCGTTCAAGCCGTTCGTCATATGAGAATGATGAATAAACAAATTGCCCAAATTTCGGCTCTTCGAAAAGATGAACTTTTCGAAGTTGCAAAACAATTACAAGTACCATATGAACTTGTAGAATATGTTCACAATCATAAAAAATTACCAGTTGTTAACTTTGCTGCTGGTGGAGTTGCAACACCCGCAGATGCCGCATTAATGATGCAATTAGGAGCAGAAGGAGTCTTTGTTGGTTCAGGAATCTTTAAATCAGGAAATCCTGAAAAACGTGCAGCAGCAATCGTTAAAGCTGTCACAAATTATACGGATGCTAAATTGATTGCAAAATTATCTGAAGATTTAGGGGAAGCAATGGTTGGTATTAATGAACAAGAAATTGAAATTTTAATGGCTGAAAGAGGTAAATAATGAAAATTGCGGTTCTTGCTTTACAAGGAGCTTTTATTGAACATGAAAAAAAGTTAGAACAATTAGGAGCGACTTGTATCGAATTAAGACAAAAAAGTGATCTTGATCAAGATTTTGATGGGCTCGTATTACCTGGAGGCGAAAGTACGGTTCAAGGAAAGCTTTTAAAAGAATTAGATATGTTTGATGATTTACAAAAACGTATTCAAGATGGTTTACCAACACTTGCTACATGCGCAGGACTCATTTTATTAGCTGATAGAATTGTTAATCAGGATCAAACTTACTTTTCTACAATACCTATGACGGTTAAAAGAAATGCCTATGGTAGACAACTAGGAAGTTTTCACACCATTGAAGAAATGAAAGGAATAGGAAAAGTACCTATGACTTTTATTCGAGCACCTTATATCGAAAGTGTACAAGAGGGTGTTGATATTCTTTCTAAAGTGAATGACAATATTATTGCTGTTCAATATAAAAATCAACTAGCACTTGCATTTCATCCCGAACTTGATGAAGATGATTCAATTCATCAGTATTTTATAAATATGATCAAAAAGTCTACGATGTAGGCTTTTTTCTTATATAATAAAAAAGAGGTGAATAAAATGGATCATCATCTAGAAATTGTTAAAACAAATATTAAATATCCTATTGTTTTTTATAATCATCAATTTAATAAAAGTCGACCAGTAAGTTCCCACTATCATCAAGATATTGAAGTTGTATATGTCGTTTCAGGAAAAGTAGAAGCATGTATTGATGGAAAGAAAGAAATATTTTATCAAGGGGAAATGTTTATTATTAACTCACATAGTGTACATCAATTCAATTTTCCTAAATTTACACATTTATATACATATTTGTTGTCAGTTGATGTCTTTAAAGAATTTCAAATTCAATCTTATTTCTTTAAATTAAAAGCTCCATCAAACAAAGAATGGTTTAAACCTTGGTTAGAAATGAAATATATTCACCATCTTTTACCAATAGAACAACATATTTTAATGTATCAACTTTATCAAAAACTCATACAGGATTGTTTATTAGATAAAAAACAAGAAGAAAACACAAAAGAAATTTATAAAATAATAGAAGAGATAGAAAAAAGATATAACCAAGATTTAACACTTGAAATTATAGCTGAACAATTTCACTTTCATCCTAATTCACTGACCCGCTATTTTAAAAAACAAACAGGAACAACTTTTTATCAATATCTACAAAAAATAAGATTAAAACATGCTTATTATGATTTAATACATACTAACATGAAAATCATTGATATTGCTTTAAATCATGGATTTAAAAATGTAAAATCATTTGAAAATGTTTTTAAAAAAGAATATCATACAACACCAACAAAATATCGAAAAGTTAATAATTGACTATAAATTGTTAAAAAAGGCAATGAATTTCCTTTATAAAAAGAGAATAATAAAAGCAGGAGGAATCAATATGGAATGGTGGAAAAAGAGTGTTGTTTATCAAATTTATGTAAAAAGCTTTCAAGATAGTAATAATGATGGTGTGGGAGATCTACAAGGTATTATTTCAAGACTTGATTATTTAAAAATATTAGGTGTTGATGTATTATGGTTAACCCCTATTTTTAAATCTCCAAATGATGATAATGGCTATGATATTTCTGATTATAGAAGTATTCAAAGTGAATTTGGAACAATGAGTGATTTTGAGGAATTATTAGATAAAGCGCATCAAAAAGATATCAAAATTATTCTTGATTTAGTTTTTAATCATACAAGTGATGAACATTTTTGGTTTCAAGAAAGTAAAAAATCTAAAAATAATCCTTATCGAGATTTTTATATTTGGAAAGAAGGAAATGAGGGAGATGTTCCAAATAATTGGACAAGCTGCTTTCAAGGCTCAGCTTGGGAACTTGATGAAAAGACAAATGAGTATTATTTGCATTTATTTTCTAAAAAACAACCTGATTTAAATTGGCAAAATCCTAAGGTAAGACAAGAATGTATTGATATTATGAATTACTGGGTAGATAAAGGTGTTGATGGTTTTCGTTTAGATGTCATTAATCTTATTAGTAAGGATGAAAGTCAATACTATGTAGACAGTACTATTAAAGGTCATCAAGTATGTGCAAATGGACCACATATTCATGAATATATTCAAGAAATGAATCAAAAAGTATTTTCTAGAAAAGAACTTTTAACAGTAGGAGAAACCCCTGCTGTAACAATCGAGGATGCTAAAAAATATGCTCCTTTAGATAATAAAGAATTAAGCATGGTCTTTCAGTTTGAACTAATGAATGTTGATGGTGCAGAAGTTAATAAATGGACAGATCAAAGATTTTCTTTAAAAGATTTAAAACAAATTATGTCGAGATGGCAAGTAGGAATGTATCAACAGGCTTGGAATTCTTTGTTCTGGAATAATCATGATCAACCACGATGTGTTTCAAGATTTGGTGATACTTCTTCTCCTTTGTGTCATGAAAAATCAGCAAAAATGTTGGCGATATGTTTACATATGATGCAAGGGACACCTTATATTTATCAAGGGGAAGAATTGGGGATGACAAATGTACCTTTTAATTCACTTGATGATTATCGAGATATTGAAACATTCAATAGCTACAAACAACTTGTAGAAATAGAAAAATCGGTAAGTCATGAAGATATGTTACGCTATATGAGAAAATCAAGTAGAGATAACGCTAGAACACCAATGCAATGGAACAAAGGTAAAAATGCAGGATTTAGTAATCAAACACCATGGATCATGGTCAATCCAAATTATCAAACAATCAATGCTGAAGCAGAAATGAAAGATACAAATTCTATTTTTCATACTTATCAAAAATTAATTCAATTAAGAAAAGAATATGAAATCATTACTTTAGGTAAATATGAGTTAATAATGAAAGATGATGAAAATATCTTTGCATACAAACGACTTTATAAAGATGAAGAACTTTATGTTTATTGTAATTTTAGTAATCAAGAAGTTGGTTATGATACCTCTATTCTAAATGATGAAAAAATATTAATTAAAAACTATGAAAAGCATCAAAAGGGAACTCTTAAACCTTATGAAAGTATTGTTTTCTATCAAAAAAGCAGAGCTTAGGCTCTGCTTTTACATTAAATATGATATTCCATAGGATAAGTTAAATAATCTAAACGGTCTAATTCATCAACTGTAACTACACCAGCAGGTGCAACTAAAACAGTTGGAATACGATTGACAATTGTTGCACATGTATGTTCAACCGTTGCAGGTTTTACAACATGAAACTCTGTATCTGGTTCACCTGTAATTTTCCAATCACACATATCACCATCATCTTCACCATAGACTTTACCAATACATTGTGTTTCAATAACAGGGCCTTGGAAAGTTTCTGTTGTTACAACAGCAGCCATTCCAATACAGTTTCCTTTTGGAATTGTTTCACCTAAAGTTGATGAATATAAGTCTGTTTCATGGAAATAAGGAACACATTTTTGTGTTTGAGATTTAATTGTCCATCCCATGCGTGCTGCTAAGGCTTCATTTGAATTCCATACATATGAAGGTTCTAATACTTCAGGATGGGCAATACTTGCTTCAAATTCTTCAGGAGTTAAACCAACACCATGAGCTTTGGCAAGAGCTAATCCATAATCTTCAACATTATAACTTACAGCACCTTCAATCTTTTTAATAGAATGACATCCACCGGCTACTAAACCAACCATATTTACCCAGAAGACATCTTCCATACCACTACCAACAAAAGTACATCCATTTTCTTTTGCAATAACATCTAATTGATTTGTACGAACTGGATCTGTTGTCCAACTATATGTTGCTTCTTCACATGTAGAAATAACACTAATTCCTCTTGACAAACATTTTACATAATGATCGAAGCAATCACTGACTAAACTAAATAAAGTAACAACGGCAATATCAGGATCTGTTTCATCTAAAACTTTATCTGCTTGATCAGAAATGCATACTCCTGTTTTAACACCAAGTTCTGCAAAATCACCAATATCCATTCCTACAATTGCGGGATTTGTATCGATAGCACCAACAATCATAGCTCCATTTTCATAAAGATAACGGATGATGTATTTTGCCATCTTTCCACAACCATATTGTACAACTTTAATCTTTTCCATAATTCATGCCTCCTATTTCTTTCACTTATATCATAGACTCTTATCCAGGAAGAGAGTCAACTATTTTTCAAAAGAAACAGGAACTTGTAATCTTAAAAACATGGAACGTTCATGATGATCAAAAATACTGAGTTCACTTAAGACTTCACAAATATAATCCCCACATATTGTAAGATGATTCATCTTACAATAATCAAGAAGACGTTTGGCATAATTGATTTCTTGATGAAAATCATCAAGATAAATACAAGCATACATTCCATTTTCAATCACTTGTATTTCTTTTTCAGGAAAATGATCATCCACAAAAACAAAAATACGATCTGAAATAAACTCTTGTTTTAAAAATCGTTCTTTATTAAGAAAAGTTCCCGCATTACAATAATAAATTTGGGGATAATGATGTGCAATCAAATCATTTTTTAATTGGGTTAAAAGATATTCATAAACATTTAAATCATGTTCATAGAAATTAATATTAGTATGCATGACATAGATCCTTCTTCGATCAATATATTCTAAAGTAATTGTCCCGCTTGGGGGTGATTTACGATATCTTTCCAAACTATAAATCGTTCTTGAAATAGCATCTTTAGTTCTTTGTAAATCATTGATTTGTATAGAAAGTTGTTGCTTTTTTTTAATTAGAATTGCTTCAATTAAATTAATATCTTCTTTATCGAGAAGTTCCTTAATTTCTTTAAGATTCATTTGCAGTTCTTTCATATATTGAATCAAATCCAAACGTGCATTTTGTTTAATATCATAATAGCGATAATTTGTCTCAGGATTAACATAAACAGGCTTCAATAAATCAAGTTCATCATACAACCTTAATGTTGTTACCGTGATATGATTCATTTTGGCCATTTCACCAATACTTAAATAATCATTATTCATAGTATTCACCTCAAATTCATTATATCAAACTCTCATGTTACATAAGAGTTATTTTAATAATTTAGGTAAAAATAGACAAATAATCTTATATTTATAAGAGATTTCCTTTTTTACAAAAGATTATGTACAATAGAGATAGTTTTAATCTTAAGAAAATCTTTAGAAATATAAAAAGAAAATATTTATAAATCATCTCTATACTTTAAGGCAAGAGGTGAGGAAGATGGAAAGAATAAACAAAATCATTTTAATAAGCTGTGTATATGCAGGTTATATATGTATTAGTTTTGCATTGTTTTCAATGCTTAGATAAGGAGTTAAAAAGGGAATGGAAAAATATCATGTATTAGTTGTCGAAGATGACAATGAAATTGCCAATGCAATTAAAATTTATTTACAAAATCAAGGATACGATGTGTATGTTGGAAATGATGGCCTTGAAGGTTTAGAAATTGTGGAAAAAGAAACAATTCATCTTGCCATTGTTGATATTATGATGCCACGTATGGATGGTTTAACAATGGTCGCAAAGTTAAGGGAAAAATATGATTTTCCAGTGATTTTTCTTTCAGCAAAATCAGAAGATATTGATAAAATCATGGGACTTAATTTAGGTGGTGATGATTATGTTACCAAACCATTTGTACCGATGGAATTGATGGCACGTGTTCGTTCCCATCTAAGACGTTATGGACGTTATTTAGATGCGACAGCACCCAAAGAAAGTGATTCTATTTATCTTTGTGGTGGTCTTGAACTGAATGTAGATACTAAAACTGTTTCAGTTGATGGCAAAAAGGTAAAAGTAACACCAATCGAATTTAAAATCTTAGAATTATTAATGAAAAATGCGGGAAAGGTTTTTTCTGCCGATGATATTTATGAACGTGTTTGGAATGAAGAAGCCATTAATAGTGAAACAGTGATGGTTCATGTTCGTAATCTAAGAGAAAAAATAGAAATTAATCCTAAAAAACCACAATATTTAAAAGTTGTTTGGGGTGTTGGATATAAAATTGATAAACAATAGGAGGAAACATGAAAAATAAAAACAGATTACTTAAAATACTTTTATTTTCTGTATTGATTATTGCTTCATTAGTCACTTATTTAAGTTATGGTGTAAAAGAAAAAATGACTTCGACTAAACTTGATTTTGATAATAATCGAAGTAGAATTACCGAAATACTTACAAGTAAAAGTATTTTATTAGATATGAAAATACAAAGAAGAAAAGGAAATTATGATTTACTTCATTATTATGTTAAAGGTGATGATATTGATCAACTAAATGTTTATGATGATTATTCTTTAAAAGATGTTTTTAAAGATTATATTTATAATTTAGAAGATGAAAATAATCATGATACAAAAGGAATCAAATATTATGTTTATGATAAAACAGATGAAAAAATCTTTTTCACAAATTCTAAAAAGAATTTAAAAAAAGCATTTGAAACTCAAGATAAAAAAGTATTAAATGACTATCAATGGTATACAACCATTGATTATGATGAAAATGGAAATATTTCTCTTGAAGGAAATCAAACAAGTGATTGGGAAGGATCCTTCTACAATACTTCCTTTGATCAACTTTTTAAAAATAATTATTTAGATGAAGGTAATAGTGATATTATTAATCAAATAACCATCAATAATCCAACAAACATTAAAGTATTAATTGCGATACCTAAAAAATTACCAACAAATTGTTATTTAGAAGAATTATGTTCTAAACAAGGATCCATTTCTGATGTTTTAATAACCTATGTCTTTATCATTGTTGCAGCTCTTGTCATTTTTATGTTATTTGTGCCAGTCAGAAAACTGATTGAAATTGAACCTTTTAAAACAGTTGTTAAAGTTAAATTATTCTTTATGTTCTTTATTTATATTATTTTAATTGCAATGTGGCTTGCTGTCATGACAGAAGTATTAAGGGCCTCTTGGCAAGGAACTTTTGCTTGGATGCTAAGAGAAAGAGGAATGGCTGGTGCCGGTGTTGCGATTGAACCGATTATCAATGTAGGTGGTTGGTTTGTTTTCTATGCCATGATTATGTACTTTATCTTTTATATCAAATCTATTCTTGTTTTTGGTAAAGACTTTATTAAAGAACATACGCTTGTTTGTAGTGCTTATCACTATTTTAAAGATGAAATTAAAAGCTTAACACAATTTGATTTAAAGAATCAAAAAGGAAATATCATTCTTAAAATAGGTTTAATCAGTGGTATTTGTATTGAAGGAATTCTATTATTTGTTTATTTTTTTATGGGAATTATAGGAAATCTTTATTATATTAGTCCACGTATTTATCTTATTTTTACATGTTTTATTTCTTTGATTTGTGCCATCATTATTATGTTGATTTCTAAAAAGCTACTTTCAAAAGTAAGCAATGATTATCAAGTTCTTTTACAATCAGCCAATCATTTAGCTCAAGGTGAATTTAATGATAAAATCAATCAAGATCTTGGTTTATTTAATTCCTTAAAAGATGAACTTAATTGTATCAATGATGGTTTTAAAGATGCGGTAAGTAAAGAAGTCGCATCACAAAAGATGAAAACAGAATTGATTAGTAATGTTTCTCATGATTTAAAAACACCTTTAACATCTATTATTTCTTATATTGATTTATTAAAAAATGAAGATTTATCAAAAGAACAACAAGATGAATATATTGATATTTTAGATCGTAATACTAAAAGATTAAAAACACTTATTGAAGATCTATTTGAAGTATCTAAAGTCAATAGTGGTAATATTCAATTAAATCCTATAGATTTAGATATTCATGCCTTATTACAACAAGTTCTCTTTGAATATCAAGAACAATTTGAACATCATCATTTAAATCTAAAAAATGATTATGAAAATAAAAAAATCATTTGTCATTTAGACAGTGAAAAAACTTATCGTGTTTTAGAAAATTTATGTCAAAATATCTGTAAATATGCTTTAGAACATACACGAGTTTATTTACAAATCGTTGAAACGAATCAACAAGTCATTGTCGTTTTCAAAAATATTTCAGCCCATGAAATATCTAATCCAGGTGATTTAACAGAAAGATTTGTACAAGGAGATGCTTCACGTAAAAGTGAAGGATCTGGTTTAGGACTTGCCATCTGTAAAAGCTTTGTGGAGGTTCAAGGTGGAACTTTTGAAGTGAATGTAGATGGTGATCTCTTTAAGACAACAATTATCTTTCCTAAGAAAATAGAAAATGATTAAAAAGGTTATTCCCTGGATCTTACTCTTTCTCCTTCTTCTTATAATCAATACAGAAATGATTTTTATGATTTATGAAGCTATCTCATTTTTGAGATAGTTTTTCATAATTTGAAAATAAAATTAAAAGATTAAAAAATAAGTATAATACTTTTGAAAGGATGAAAGTATGGAATTTAAGTTTTCAATCAAACTAGCAATTATTTCTTTAATTGGAAATATTATTATCGCTATAGGTGTTTCAACATGTCGTATATCACAAATGGGAATTGATCCATTTACCTCAATGACAACAGGGATTAGCGGTTTATTAAATATACCTTTAGGTGTTTTTCAAGGAAGTATTAATGCGGTCTTATTTTTAGTTTTAATTTTATTAAGTAGAAGTAATTTAAAATATTTAAATATTGGTGCCATTATTAATATGTTCTTACTCGGTTTCTTTGTACAATTCTTTAATAATGTTTATTGTCAATTATTTAATGTTTCTTCACCAGATGTTATACCATTTTCATTACCAATGAAATTCGTGGTTTTAGCGATTGGTATTTTATTTGTTACACTTGGATGTTCTTTATATATCACATCAGATCTTGGAACAGGATGTTATGATGCTTTATCTATTTATATGGCAGATGTGATGTCACCATCTTATTCAGTATGTCGTATTATGACAGATGTTGTTTGTGTTTTAATTGGGTTTATTACAGGTGGACCATTAGGAATTGCGACAATTATTTTAATGTTTGGAACAGGTCCATTAATTAGTACATGGAATAAATTGGTATCAAAACCAATTGTTGAAAAATTTGCCTAAAATATTCCTCGGTAATTGTAGAGTTATCGAGGATTTTTTTGTATAATGGACACGTTATGAAAGAAATAAAAAGAGGAATGAAAAATGGAATACCAATTGCTTTAGGCTATTTATCTGTGTCTTTTTCTTTTGGTGCGATTGCTGTATCAATGGGATTTAGTGTGATACAAGCAATTTTGATCTCGCTATTGAATCTTACTTCAGCAGGGCAATTTGCTTCACTAGGAATTATTGCAGGACAAGGGACCTATTTAGAAATGGCAATCGTGGAATTGACCGTGAATATTCGTTATGCGTTTATGTCACTTTCACTTTCCCAAAAAGTAGATGAAAAGTTTAAAGGAATTTATAAATGGCTCTTAAGCTTTTTTATTACCGATGAAATCTTTGCCTTATCGATGCTTGAAGAAAATGTGAGTCGTACTTACTTCTTTGGGCTTGCTTCAATTTCTACGGCAGGATGGATGCTTGGAACAACCTTAGGGGCAATGCTTGGCTCTATTGTACCTACGGTCATTAGTAATGCTTTATCAATTGCTTTATACGCAATGTTTATCGCAATTATTATTCCAGGAATGAAAAAAGATAAAAATATAATTAAAGTAGTAGCTCTTGCAATTATTATCCGTTCAGGTTTTTACTACTTACCCATCATCAATCAATTATCAAGTGGTTTTGCGATGACGATTTCAGCTCTTGCAAGTGCTTTTATAGGCGCTGTGTTATTTAATAAGGGGGAAGCACATGGATAAACAGTTTTATATTTATTTAGCGATCATGTCGATTATTACTTATGCTATTCGTGCGATACCACTTGTCTTTATTAATAAAAAAATTACGAACCCAACCATTCAATCCTTTTTGGATTATATTCCTTATACGGTCCTTGCAGCGATGACCTTCCCAGATATTTTTTATTCAACAGGTCATTTGATTTCTGGAATCGTTGCGACGATCATTATTATTTATGCGTCTTATAAAGAATTAAGTCTCATTCAAGTCGCTTGTATTGGATGCTTTGTTGTAGTAATGATTGAACTTATTTTATAGTATTTGACGCCTTTTAAAGCGTCTTTTTTCTATGTCAAATAATTTTGACAAGAAAAAAGTCCTATGTAAAAGATGTTTGATAGACTCTATCAATAGATTATGAAAAAATGAAAATGAAAGGAGAAAGAAAATATGGAAATAGGTAAAAAACTAAAGGAGGCACGTTTAAATAGGGATTTGACTCAAGAAGTCATTGCTGAAAAACTAAATGTTTCTCGTCAAACAATATCCAATTGGGAAAATGAAAAATCTTATCCTGATATTATAAGTGTCATTGAGTTAAGCACCCTTTATTCCATAAGTCTTGATGATTTATTGAAAGGGGACGATGCAATGATGGAACATTTACAAGAAAGCACAAACGTTGTTAAAAGTAATCAAAAACTATTAAGAGCGATTATCTTAAATATTATTGTGGTAATCTTATTGGTTACACTAGGAATGTTTTTACCAAGTAAAAGTTATTATTTAGTGATGATCTTTTGTCTTGCTATTGTGAGTTCATCATTGTTGCTTTATCAAATGATTAAACGTATTTAAGGAGGAACGGATCATGGAAGTAAAAAGTATTTTAGCGATTATATGTGCGGCTATTGCATTTGTTGGGGGAATTGAAACAGTTTATCAAATTTATCAATTAACGGTGATTGATGCCACAATTCGTGGTTTAAAACATCCTAAACTATGGGGATTACTCGCAAGTAATGGAAATAATTCAAGTGGTTTATTACTTTATTTGATAGGAAGAAGAAACTATCCTATAAATTCTATTGATTCTAATCAAAAAACAAAAATGATTCAAAGAAAAAAAGCAGCAGGAATCTCTTTATGTTTTATGGTTGTAGGAATCCTTGGGTTGATTTTAAGTATAAGTTTATAATTTTTGGCACTCATCTCTTGACAGTGCTAAAATCAAGAGCTATAATGTATTTAGAAATTAGGAAAGGTATTAATAAAGAACCTAGTT
>NZ_JAJDKB010000056.1:0-14068 GCF_020589955.1 Faecalibacillus sp. TM498 | reverse complement strand
GTTTTTCCTCCTATTATTATATAGACAATTTTTTGATCTTTTTCTTTTTATTTTTTAAAAAAAGGTAAAAAAAATTACGAAACGAACACGTTTCGTAATCAATCTTGTTTCAATTTTTTCATCATTTGAGGAATTTCGTCAATTACTTTTGAAGCAACAACCGTATAATTTTCTTTATAGACTTCATCACCACATAAACCATGTAAATACGTTCCTAAAATAGCCGCATCTTTTGGCAAATAACCTTGTCCTAAAAAGCTACTAATAATTCCAGCAAGTGTATCCCCCATACCTGCAGATGACATTCCTTTATTTCCTGACATAATACGATATGTTTCATTTCCATCACTAATAAGAGTATGTGGACTTTTTAAAACTAAGGTAACATGATATTTTTTTGCAAATGCATTCGCTTGATCTACCATTTCACTTGTTTGCTTAAAATCCACAAATCTTTTAAATTCTCCATGATGTGGTGTTAAAATCCAAGAGGAATGATGATTTTCTAATAACTCTGGATGTTTTGCAAGAATGGTCAAGGCATCACCATCAATCACAACTGGAACTTGTGTATGATTTAAAAGTTCACAGACAAAACGTTCACTATCTTCATTTAAACCAAATCCACTTCCTATAAGAATTGCATCTTTCCCTTGTAATAAATGTTCATCAAAATAATGTCTTTGACATGATGTTGCCTCTGGACAAAATAAACTTAAAGAATCAATTACTTTTTCATTAGACCAAACCGTAACCAATCCACTTCCAGCATAAACAGCTGCTTTAGCTGCTAAAAGTGCAGCTCCTCGATAATGATAGCACCCTGTTACATGCATAATTCTTCCATAAGTTCCTTTGTGTCCATCATATAAACGTTCTTTTATATGATATTTAGCCCATTTAAAATCAATTGGTTGTGAAAATAGCATTTCTTCATGAAAAGATTTAGCATCTAATAATTCTAAAATCACTTTCCCTGTATACATTTCACTCTCTGGATTTAAAAAAGCAAGCTTATAAGCTGTTAACGTTATTGTTTGATACGCACAAATACAGCTATTATAAGGTTTTCCTGTATCAGGATTTAAACCTGTAGGAATATCTATCGCAATAACATCTACCTCTATATTATTTATAAGATCAACAACATATTTAACAATTCCTCTTAAATCACTATTAAGTCCAAAGCCAAATAATGCATCAACTACCACATCAAAATGTGGAACACTTTTTTGAAATTCTTCAAGTGTTTCTTCACTTACAAATAAACACTCTATCGATAAAGATTGTGCTTGGTCAAGATAATATCTATTTGCTTGACTGAGTTTTTCTTCTTTTCCAGTTAAGCAAAGTAATACCTCTTTACCTTCTTGGTGTAATTTAATTCCTAATGAAATCCCATCAGCACCATTATTCCCTGGCCCACAAACAATCATAATACATTGATACTTATCAAAATGTTTCAATAAACAATCACTGGCTTTATCTACTAATTGCTCAATTGAATAGCCATAATCCAACAATGCTTGATCATATCTTTTTAATTGACTACTTGTTGCAATATACAAAAAATCACCCTCTTTAGATATATTATATCGTTTTTAAAGGCAAAAAAAAAGGTTTCAAATCGAAACCTTTATTGATATCTAAGTCCACATGTAAATTTACCTACACCAGAAGAAACTTTAACAACATCTCCTGTATGTGGTGCATGAACATATTGTCCATTTCCAATATAAATTCCTACATGTCCTGAACGCCATAAAATATCTCCAACTTCAAGTTCAGATAAACTTACTACTTTTTTAGCAGCAGCTTTTTGTTCTGATGAAGTTCTTGGAATATAAATACCATTTTGTCTATATACCCATTGTGTAAATCCTGAACAATCGAATGAATTAGGACCAGTTGATCCCCATACATATGGACATCCTGTTTTAGAAAGACCTGTATTAACGATTCTTTCTCCATAGAATGTTACTTCCACTTGTAATTGTACTTCTGATTTATTACCTGCTGAATCCACACCTGTATATGTGACTGTCTTTACTCCTGTTGTAGAAGTATCAATTGTATTGAATGAAATCTTATCTTTCATATCACCATCTAAGTTATCTACGGCAGATGTAATATATGATTTTAAATCAACATTGCTTCCTTTATCAACAGATACTTTATTTGTTGATAAAACGATATTTGGTCCAGTAATATCTTTAACAGTAGCATTCAATGTTACTTTTGATGAATTACCAGCGCCATCAGTAGCAATAATTGTCATTTCTTTTTGTTGATTTAATTGTTTAGTATCAATTGTTCCTTCTACTTTAGGTTCAATATTTGTATCTAAGTTATCACTAATTGATACATAGTCTTGCCATTTAAATTCACTACCATAATCTACTGTAATATCACTTCCTGATTTTAAAGTAATTTCTGGAGCTTGCATATCAGCAATAAAGAATTTAAACGCTTCTTCAGTTGTATTACCACTATTATCACTTACTGAAACATTAATTGTTTGTGTTCCTTGTTTTGAAGTATCTAATTGTTTATCACTTTCGATAAATGGTGTCACATCTCCATCTACATTATCCACTGCTTTAATATATGAAGATAAATCTTGACTACCATAAACTGGTACTTCAATATAATATCCATCATTTGCACCTAACATTTTTAATTTTGGTGCTTCTTCGTCAACAACATCTACTTGAATTGTTTTAACATCAGTATTATTAAACTGATCTGTTGCACGCACTTCAACTTGATATGTTCCTAATTGTTTAACATCTAAGGAATCATCATCAGCTTCTACTAACAGCTCACTTCTACTATCATGATTATCAACAACATCAATTGCATCCGTATCAAACTTTTCACCGTAAGGAATTTGAATATGACTTGATACAATCTCAGGCTTTTCATGATCCACACCAGCATAACCTACTAACATAAATGCAGCTACCCCAGCGATTGGAATAAACATTGCTTTTCTATTTTTAATTTTCTCATCAAACAATGTTTTGAGCTTGGTCTGTATGTCTGTTTTCATAATGTTCTCCTTTTGAATTTTTTTAACCGTCTATTATCATAACACATTTTATTTAAAAATGCAAATTTGTAGAATTTATCAATCTTTTTTCAATTTTATTATACCCAAACAATCAATAATTAGTTTCATTCATTATTAAAAATATATTCTTTTAAAGTACAAAAAAAGCCGTGATTTTTCCACGACTTTTTAATATTAAGGTCTAATTGCACATGTAAAGCTACTTACACCAGATGAAACTTTTACAACATCTCCAGTTTGTGGAGCATGAATGTATTGGTTACCACCAATATAAATTGCTACATGTCCTGGTCTCCATAAGATATCCCCAGGTTGTGCACTCGAAATACTGATTACAGTACCAGATGATTTCATCGCACTTGATGAATGTGGTAAAGATTTACCAGCTTTAGCATAACACCATTTTACTAGACCAGAGCAGTCAAATGTATTTGGTCCTTCAGCACCCCATACGTAAGGGCACCCAAGTCTTGAATAGGCAGCACCTATAACTGATGTTCCGTAATAATTTGGTCTAGAAGTAGTACCAATAGCTACAGAACCTTTCTTAGAAGAAGTACGTACCGCATTAACTTTTACAGTTAATGACGCACTACCTTGATTTCCAGCAGCATCACTTACTGTATAAGTAGCTGTATAAGAACCAGCTTTTGAAGTACTTACAGAAGGAATTGATACTTTTCCTTTTACATCTCCATCTTTATTATCAGTTGAACTTGATAAGTAGTTAGATAAATCTAAACTTGCTCCTACGTTTACAGAAACTTCTGATTTTGATAAAGAAATTTTTGGCGCTTCTGTATCTTTTACAGCAACATTCAATTGAGCAGAAGATTCATTACCAGATGAATCAGTTGCTTTAATTGTTAAAGTTTGTACACCATCTTCTTTATGGTTATCAATGCTTCCTTCTACTTGAGGTTGAACGACACCATCAAAGTTATCTGTAACATCTACATAATCAGATAAGTTAAAATCTGACCCATAATTTAATGTAACATCTGCACCATTTTTCAATGTAACCACTGGTGCAGCATCATCAGTCACAGCAAAATCAATTGTTTTTTCTGTTTCATTTCCTGAAACATCTGTGGCTTTTAATGTAATTGTTTGTGTTCCTAATTTAGAAGTATCTAAAGTTTTATCTGCTTCAATAAATGGAGTTACATCACCATCTACATTATCAGTTGCTTTTACATAACTTGATAAATCACTACTTCCATTAACAGGAACTTCAACTACATAACCTTCATTTGAACCTAAAGTTTCAAATTTTGGACCTTCTTGATCCACTACTTTTACTGTAACTTCTTTTGTTGTTTCATTATTAAATGAATCAGTAGATGTTACAGTAACCTTATAATCTCCTAATTGTTCAACATTTAATGATGCAAGATCGGCACTTACTTGAATGTCTTCTCTGCTATCACGATTGTCAGTTACATCTACAGTATCAACATCAAATTTTTCTCCATAAGGAACCTCAATTTGATCAGATGTGATTTCTGGTGCTTTTGTATCAGCAGCAGCGTATCCTACTAACATAAATGTTGCAACACCTGTAATAGGTATAAACATCGCTTTTCTATTGACAATTTTTTCTTGGAAAAACTGAGTTAACTTCTCTTTGACTTTGTTTTCATCTACATATTGACTAACTCTTTCCTTAATATTTCTCTCCATTCGTCTCCTCCTTTCAACAAATACAAATGTATTATAACGTAAAATCAACTAAAAATCCACCCTTTGCCCTGTCTATACAAGTAGTAAATCCCTTGAATGTCAACCATAGTAAAGGATTTAGAAGATTCAATTTTTTTTAATTTTTTTTGAAAAAATCCTTAATTTTACGTAATCCTAAATAATATTTATGATTACTCTATGCTTTTCAAAGACTCAACCATGTCTATTTTTTTAAGAACTCTTCGCATATAAAGATTAATTAAGAATGTAAATGCCATTGTTAAAATAATAGCAATCATATAGCATCTGATATTAACTGTTCTAATAAACATCGCCATATCTACTTCAACCGTTCTAATCAAATAAGTATGAATAATCTTACCAAGACCAAGTCCAACAATCGAACCAATAAAGGCTAAAATAATGTTTTCTCTAAAGACATAATCATAGACTTCTTTTGGATAAAAACCTAAAACCTTAATCGTTGCAATTTCACTTTTTCTTTCTTGAATATTAATATTTGTTAGATTATATAAAACAATAAACGCAAGTGCACCTGCACAAACAATTAAAATAAAGACAACACTATCTAAACTTTCCATTTGACTATAGAATCCTTCTGAAATAGCACTGACATATTGAATAGAAGTAATATTTTCATGATGATCACAATAATTTGTAAGTTTCTTTTCACTTGCTTTTTTATTTAATTTAAAATATTGGCTATTATAATGAACTTCATCTTTGGTTAAGTTTTCATAGTATTTTGGAGACATATAAATATAATGTCTAAAATAAAGCTTATAAATACCTGCAATTTTTACTTTATAATCTTTATTATCTAATGATAATGTAAGTTGATCACCAACTTTTAAATCTAATATTTCGGCAAGTTTTGCATTGATGTAAACACCATCATCTTTAAGATTTAAAGTCTTGCCTGTTTGATAATCACTCATATGAATATATTGATCAAAATCTTTTGTTTCACTTGGAATTTCAACTGTTACCATTTGTTGATCAATCGTGATCGTTTTATTGTAAATACCCATTGTCGATTTCACTTGAGATTGCCCTTTAAAATCATCTTGTGCTTGTTTTTTTGTCGTTGCTGTTAAATCATCTTTATAATTTACAACACCATCATAAATCCACATATTGCCATATTGTTCGCTTGCTAGTGGAGAAACAGAATACTTGATTCCAAAACCAATAACGATCAATGCTGTACAACCTGCTATTCCAATAACAGACATAAAGAATCTCTTTTTATATCTAAAGATATTTCTCATTGTTACCTTTTGATTAAATGATAATCTCTTCCAAATAAAAGTAATTCTTTCAAGTAATATCCTTTTCCCTAGCTTAGGCGCTTTCGGTCTTAAAATTTGCGCTGGAACAGCTTGTAATTCTTTATAACAGACCATAAAAGTGACAAATAAAATAATCACGACTGAAATAATATATGTCTGTATACATGTTGCTAGTTCAAAAATAATACGTGTTGGTGCTCCTATATCAAACATCATAATACGATATAAATAGTAAATAATACTTGGGAAGAAATATGTTCCAAAAACAATTCCAATACTACTAGCAAAGAATGTTGCTAAAAAAGCATAGATCAAATATTGCATAATCACATCTTTTTTCTTATAGCCCAACGCTCTTAATGTTCCATTTTGTACTCTTAGTTCTTCAACCATTCTTGTCATTGTTGTCATTGAAACAAGAGCTGCTACTAAGAAAAAGAGAACTGGGAACAGAATTGATAAAGCTGATATTGAATCACAGTTACCACTATAACTTAAGATTGCTGCGCTTTCATTTTTAGTTAAGGTAATGATTTTTCCTTTTTGTAAATCAGCTACTTGTTGTTTAGCTTCATTTAAATCACTTTGTGCTTGATCTAATTTTACTTTAGCTTCGTCTAATTGTGGTAAGTTACTATCTAAAGTATTTTTAGCTTCGTCTAATTGTTTTTTAGAATCAGCAAGTTTGATTCCTGTTTGATCTAAAAGAGCTTTAGAAGCCTTTATTTTTTGATTTGAGGCATCTAATTGTTGTTTACTTTGTACAAGTTGAGCATTTGTTTGATCTAAAACCGTTTTATTTTGATCTAGTTCTTGTTTAATAACAGGTAATTGTGTTTTTAAAGTAGTGATTTGTGATTCATTTTGTTTTAATTGATCATAGCTTACAATCAAAGTTTGTGCTTGTTGATAATAAGGTGAATCGCTTGGAATATTTTTAGCTTGTTCATAACCGCCAAATTGACTTAACGCAGCTTCAACAGTTTGGATAGATGTATCATATTGATCAACTTTTTCTACATAATCTAAATAAGTCTGGTAACCTGCTTGGTATTGTTTAAGTCCTTCTTGGTATTTTTGATACCCTGTTTGATATTGACTTAAACCAGCTTGATATTGTTTTAAACCACTTTGGTATTCTTTTAAACCTTGTTGATATTGAAGATATCCTTGATCATATTGTTTTTTACCATCAAGATATTGATTCATACCATTTTGATAAGCATCCATTCCCTCTTGATATTGTTTTAGACCATCTTGATACTCTTTTTCACCATCAGCTATTTTATTCAAAGCATCTTCTTTTGTTTGATTGTAAAAATCAAGATTATAATCTTTTAAAATTGCTTTGATTTTTTTATTGATTGGTTTTACATACTCATCATAATCATCATCAAATTCATATAAATGATTTTCATTTTTTAAATGAATACGCAAATCATTATAAAAAGTCTTTTGATCATGTAAATCAAACAATTCATCAGGAACAGCCATATGTTCATTTCCTTGATTTAAAACAAGAATAAACCCACTATTATTCCCATCACCTAAACTGTTTGTACCTCTTTCTAAATTACTTACATAACGACTATCATTAATGATTCCTACAATTTTATATTCTTTTTTACCATAATCATTTTCTAAAGTAATTTGATTATTTAATTTCAAAGATGATTTTTTTATATACTGATAATCCATCAAACATTCATTATCTTTTTGAGGGTATCTTCCCTTTAATAATTCAGGTAGGTCTACCCCCTTTGAAAAATCATCATCACTATAAACTGTCATCCCGATATTTGCTTTTTCATCATATGACATTAAAGCATCAAAGCGAAAACCATAATCAACAGCTTCTACTCCTTTTACTTTTTCAACTTTTTGAATAATAGATTCATCAAAACCATATGTTGCAATATAATTCAAATCATTCCATTTATATGTTTGTAAATAATCGTGCATTGATTCTTTCATAATCAAAGGACTTTGTCGAAGTCCTGCAAAAAATGAAGCTCCTAAAAAAACAATACAAAAAATAGATAAAAATCGTGCTTTTGTTTTTTTAATAATTCTTATTTGATTTTTAACATAAGCATTTCTTTTCATTATTACCACTCAATTTCTTGAATAGGTTGAGGATGTTCATTTAAAAACATTTGATCAACCTTTCCATTTTTTAAATGAATCACACGATCTGCCATTGGAGCTAAAGCACTATTATGAGTAATCACAATAACTGTCATTTTATACTTATCACACATTTCTCTAAGCAAAGCTAAAATAGCTTTCCCTGTTAAATAATCTAAAGCTCCCGTTGGTTCATCACATAAAAGTAATTTAGGATTTTTCGCAATCGCTCTAGCAATTGCTACACGTTGTTGTTCTCCACCTGATAATTGCGCAGGAAAGTTATTCATACGATTTTCTAGCTCTACCCTTTTTAAAACCATTTTTTCATCTAAAGGATCTTTAGATATTTGTGAAGCAAGTTCAACATTTTCTAAAGCTGTTAAGTTTTGCACAAGATTATAAAATTGAAACACAAAACCAATATCATCTCTTCGATATTGTGTTAATTTCTTTTCATCATATAAAGCCACATCTTGACCATCAACCATAATAGATCCACTTGTTGCTTGATCCATTCCTCCAAGAAGATTTAAAATCGTTGTTTTTCCGGCCCCACTAGGACCTACAATAACTACAAATTCTCCTTTATTAACTTCAAAATTCACACCATTACTTGCATGAATTTCAATATCTCCTACTTTATATGTCTTTTTGACATCTTTAAACTGAATAAAAGAATCCATAAAATACCTCTCTTTCTTATTTTATGATAAAATAATTATAGCATATTTAACGGAGGTACATTTATGAAAATTATGATTTTATCCGATAGCCATTCAATGACAAAACAAACTCTTTTAAACTTCATCAACCAACACCCAGCTGATTATTACATTCACTGTGGTGATATTTATATGCCTTATTCTCCTTTAGAAATAGATAATTTCTATAATGTAAGAGGAAATAATGATTTTGCGGATATTCCCAAAGATTTAACCCTTACAATCGACGGTTTAAATTTTTTTATTTGTCATGGTCATCTTTTTCATATAGATGAATCTATGTATGATTTAGAACAATATGCATTAAATCATAAAATAGATGTTGTTTGTTTTGGTCACAGTCATAATCCTACTTGTTATAAAAAAGAAAATACTCTTTTTATTAATCCAGGAAGTGTAACTTTTCCTAGAGGAAATTATCCTCATCCTACTTATTGTATTTTTGATACGGAAAATCACGAAGTTCAATTCTATGATTTAAAAGAAAATCAGCCATGTAATCCTTTTGAAGTAAAGAAAAAAGAATCCTTTTTTAAAAGATTCTTTAAATAATTATTTTTCCATAATGATAGATGTTGGTAAAATACTCTTATAAAGTTTGATACTTAATAAATAGCTTATTAATAATGGAACAATTTGAATTAATAAAATAATTAAAAATAAATAGAACGTAATTTTAGCTTTAATAAGTAAATTACATAAGATAATGATTTGATAGGATAGCGGCAGCAAAAGAATAACTCCATAGAAACAAATCATTTCTTTTTTTATGATCTTTTTTAATTGTTCAATAGAAAATCCTAAACAGCAAAGATTTTCAAAGTTTCCTTTTCTTTTATAAAGTTCCATTCCTATTTTAAAGACAATCGTTAAAGCCATTAAAATCATCACGGAAACATAAGACATTAAAGCAACCATTGAAACAAGTGGCTGTTTTAATGTATAGACTGTAATACATGTAAGTAAAACAGAAGATAATAAAGAAATAAGTAAAAGGCTAAAAATCTTTTGTAGATCACTATGAAAGAAACCATAAGCAATCAAATCTACAGAATTTTCTAATGATTGATTCTTTTGCCTTTTTCGAATATATTCTGGTAATACTTTTTTAATAAGCCCTGATATTCCTATTAAACCAAATAAAGCTATAAACATATAAGAAGTTGAATCTTTCACAAATAAGAATAAAACCATTGGCACAAAATAAAGAATAATAAAAACTTTACTCGTAATTTGTGGACCTTTTAAACCACTTAAATCTATTTTATTTTTATCATGAATCATAGAATTAATCGTACTTCTAACACAATACCCCAAATTCAACATAGAACACCACATAACTTCAAAAGCAAGAATCATAAATGTTGCTGGAAAAGTTTGGCTTGATAAATAGAAAAGCTGTCCATTATATTTAAATGTCATCATAAACAAAGAATTGATCGTTGGAATGAGTAAATAACCTAAAACAAGACCTAAAGGAATCGCACAAAGCATAATCGTAAAGACTTGTAAGAATAAGTAGAAGCCTAATTGATAAATACTTGCTCCTGACATCAAAATAATCGAAATTTCTTTTCCTTTATTAGAAACATAAAAGTTATTTGCGAGAAAAACACAAAGCATAGCAATAACAATCACAAAGACTGCAATCGGTGTCACAAAGGTTGTATCATCTTTTCCTAAATGAATACCTGAATAAGGATTAAATGTAAGATTAAAAAAAGAGAATATAAAAATAGTTGTAAGTAAGAATGTCAAAAAGTAGAAAATACTTTTTGACATATCTTTTTTTAATGAAATCAAAGATAACTTAAAAATACCCATTATTCAAACAACTCTTGTGATTCACTTGAATTAATATCAACTATTTTATAAAAATATTCTTTTTGAGATAAACCTTCTCTTTCAATTGTACGATCAATAATGCCATCTTTAATATAAAGAAGTTTTGATGAATAAGATGCAATCTTACTATCATGTGTAACCATTAAAATAGAAACCCCTTCTTTTTCATTTAATTCTTTAAAAAGCGATAAAATCTCATGAGAATTTTTACTATCTAGATTTCCTGTTGGTTCATCAGCAACAATCAATTTAGGATTAGTAACTAAAGCACGACAAATAGCTACTCTTTGTCTTTGACCACCAGAACATTCATTAGGAAATTTATCTAATGTTTGTTCAACATTTAATTTTTTAGCAACTTCCTGAACTCTTTGCGTAATTTCTTTTTTATTGACATTTGCAAGAGTTAGAGGAACAGCAATATTTTCAAAAATCGTTAAACTATCTAATAAATTAAATTCTTGGAAAATAAAACCTAAATTTTCATATCTAAATTTACCAATTTCTCCTTCAGACATCACACGTACTTCTTTTCCATTAATAAAGACTTTTCCTTTTGTAGGAATATCAATAGTTGAAAGATTATTAATAAAAGTTGATTTTCCCGCTCCAGAAGGACCCATAATACATACGAATTCCCCTTCATACATCGTAAGTGAAACTTCATGTAAAGCTTCAAATAACGTTTTTGTCCCTATTCCATATATCTTAGTAATTTTATCAGCAACAAGTATTTCTTTTCTTTCCATTTTATTTTCCTCCTTTAATTGGTTTAACAACTGCATTTATATATTGAACATAAGTAATAAATCCTGAAACAATAATTGGAATAATATAAGATAAAATATAAATATAAGCAAATTGTAATGACATATCTCCATAGTAAATAAACCGACCTGAAATAAACATAATATAAACAAGCGGTATAAGTATTAAAACAAAGTAATAACTGATAACTTCTTGTCTTACTATTTTTCTAAGTTCTTTTCTGGTATATCCAATCTTCCATAAATTCACAAATAAAGTTTTTCTCGTTAATGCTTCCATTGATAGCTTATAAATGATTGAAACGACTAATAAAACAACCACTACAATATAACCAATAACGCCTGTGGTAAATTCTCGTGGAGAATTTTGGTTTGCTGCAAGTACTGCTAACATTCCAGTTACAGCAACGGTCATTAATGAAAATAATAACAAAGATCTTTGAATCGAATAATTTAAGTTAGAAATAGAAATTAAAACATATCTTTTAGTAAGAAAAATCCCTCTTTTAAGATTTCTTACAAAATCAGGTAAAACATAGCGAATCACTCCTATTGCTCCACCTAAGCCAACAATCGTTGGAGCAATATAAGCTGTTGGTTCATGGGGATTCATAAACATCATCACAATCCCAAAAACATATATTCCAAAAAATAAAACAGCTTTACTTTTCTTTGTATTTCTTTTTACTTTCATTTCTTTTTCTTGCGAAAGTAACGTTTGAATATCATTTTTATGTAAAAATCCTGCTGTTAAAACACAAATCATTGATAAAACAATCGCTACAAGAATAAATGAATAAAGATATGCTTCTTGAGGAATATAAGAAGGATCTTTATGTACACCTAACATTTGATACATATAGGCATTAGAAAAGGGAACAACACATCTTCCTATTAAAATACCTAGTGGTGTTGCTAGAAGCAACAAAGTGAATGTTTGATACAAGACATACATTGTTGAATTAATATAGCCAGAACCTGACATTGCCATAATAGCCAGTTCTGTCGTCTTTCTTGATAAAAAGAAATCATTTGCAAAGAAGACCATAAAACAACAAAAACAAATAATCAAAAACGATAACACAGATGAAAATGGCATTTGTACGTCACTCCATGTCCCACCACTTCGAGCAACCGCTTGATCAGCTAAATCCGGATTATTAATAATATTGAAAAACACAAAACATACGGCAACCGCAAATATCAGAGTAATTCCATAAAATAAACTCTTTTTATAGTCTTTGACAAGCATTCTCATTGAAAATTTAAAAATTCCCATAACAACCTCCTATTTAAATAATTCTTTAATTTTATCTATTGAATGAATACAACTTTCTATTTCTTCTTCAGATAAAATCATTTTCATTTTATTCATGATATCTTGATAGATATCTTCTGTTTCCTGAATCAAATTTTTTCCTTTATCCGTAATAACAATACGTGTATGACGTTTATCAAAATGACTATTTCCCATTAAAAGCCAACCTTTATCTTCTAAACGAAAAACAATTCCCACAACTGTCGAATGAGGCAATTGAAAATTTTGACAAATCGTTTTTTGATAAACCGATTCATTTGTTTGAGCTACAAAACGAATAATATTTAATTCATTGAATTTAAGCCCATAAGGTTTTAGCTTCTTATTGGCATACTTATTCATCTGTGTCGTCAACAAATCTAACACCACCAGTGCTTGATATTCTTGGTACATACATATCCCCCTTTTTCAATTATAATAGCGCTTACATCCAAGTACAATAAAAATATGTCGAATTCGACATATTTTTTTAAACTCGGTTAAGATCCATATTTTTTTACATGTTATCCCTTGAATTTTAATTTTTTCATAAAATAAAAGACATTCTAGAATAAGTTCTAAAATGTCTTTAAAGTATTTCATCAGTTCCCCCTAAATAATAAGTCACAACTGTAATTAATTCTTTAGCTATATCTTTTACATATTTATCAGAGGTTTCTTTATTGACTTGAACAATAAAGAAAATATCTTTGCTTTCATTTGTGACTTTTGTTTTATCTACTTGTCTTATTTCACTATAACAAATAATATCATTGGCATCATCTATATAACTATAAATACCTGCCTTAACCTCTTTAGCTTCTTCACTCCCTAAAGGAATATAGTTTTCATTTCCTTGAGTTAGTCTTAAAGTAATATTTCCCTCTATTTTATCTAAATCATGGGCTCCTAAAGCTAATTTAGTATCCATAGAAATTAAATTATAGAGATCAACTAAGGGGTTGATTTTATGAAATTCTTGTTTCTTTAATAGATTTTTTAAAAGACGTTTAACATGAACATCTATATAATCATTTAAAGAGGAAGAATACACAGTATTATTAATTTCTTGTATTCTTACACCTTTAATTTTAACTCTTAAATCAAGTACGTCTTGTTGTACTTAAATTCAAATTTTCGATTCATCCCCTATTCTCCTTTTAAAAAAGGGAAAATAATTTTCCTAATCTTGAATTAAAGGTGTTGATAAATAACGATCTCCACCATCTGGTAATAAG
>NZ_JAJDKB010000055.1:0-14267 GCF_020589955.1 Faecalibacillus sp. TM498 | reverse complement strand
TAAAAAGATGTGTAATTTAGGAGAAATGATAGCCAGAGAAAATATAGAAAAAGGACATTCTATGGGACTGGTACAAGGACAAAAATTGGAAAGAAGAAAGAAAAATATTGAACATGTAACAAATTTAATGAGTGAATTACAATGTTCTATGCAAAGAGCTATGGATGTTTTAAAATTGACAGCTGATGAAAGAAAAGATGTTGAAGAATATTTTAAATCTTAAAATCATAGGCGATATGAATTTCATATCGCCTATTTTCTTTTAATGATTGTTACATTTCTTTGACCATCATGATTGACACGATGTGAAAAGAATAAATCATTATTTTCATTTGTACAATAAGAAGAAACTTGAATATTTTCTTCTAAAACCCCTAAATTTAATAATTGTTGTTTATTTAATCCTTTATTATCTAATAAATAATGATTTTCATCTGTTTTTTGATAAAAAGGTGAAGTATCAAAGTTCATTTTCTTAACTTGATTAATCACATCATCTTGCACTTCTAAGTGCTTTTTAGAAAGACAAGGACCTATTAAACAATACATTTCTTTTGGATTACAATTTTCTTTTTCAATAAGATAACGAATTGTATGATCAACAATTTGTCTAACTGTACCAAGCCATCCTGAATGAATAGCACAAACGATTTTTTGATCTTTGCAATAGACTAAAATTGGTGTGCAATCTGCATGAAATGACAGTAAGAATAAATCTTTATCTTTCGTATAAGTTGCATCTACTTCATAGAGGTCATCTGTTTGTTTTAACATATTGGTACCACCATCTTTCATTAAAAAGACTTGTTTTAAATTGGTAGAATGTGTTTGTCTAGGGGCTACCATATGTTCTAAATCTGTATTTAGTAATGAAGCAAGTTCTTGTCTATTTTCTAATACTTTTAAATAATTTGGATTATTTAAAGAAATATCACCTAATTTCCTAGTTGTTGTATATGCTTCTACATCTTCATGTAAATTCCATTTTATTAATTTCATTTGTTTCTCCTTTACAAAAGTCCAATTCTTTTTAATACATGACCATACCTTATATTAGGAGGTGTTATTATGAGCTGTAATTGTCAACAAAATACATGCTGTCAAGGACAATATGGAAACTTTGATAATAACGGTTATGCAAATTATTTTAATTCAAATATAGGAAATGGTTTTACTCCACAACCAATTGTCGCTCCTAAGAAAGTATGTACAACATTTCAAAATCAATATGTAGAACAACCTATTATTTGTCCAATTGAATGTCGTCGTGTCAATAACATTGTTTATGTTCCACGTTATTATCCTCGCTATGAACAAACATGTTATACACAAACAAATCGTTATTAAAAATAGGTGCTTAGCATCTATTTTTTTGTAAGTTCTTGTAAAAACTCATCATCTGGATCAATATAGATTGTTTTATAATTATCTAAAATTACTTTTCCTGGTTTACTACCCGCAGGTTTTTTGAGTGTTTTGACGAGTGTATAGTTTACTGGAACACTACTTGAATTTTTTCCTTTTGAATAGTATGCAGCAATTTTAGCAGCTAAACGAATCGTATATTCATCTAAATCTTGTGCTTTAACAATGACATGGCTTCCTGGCATATCTTTTGCATGAAACCACATATCATAACGATGCGCATATTTAAATGTTAAATAATCGTTTTGTAAGTTATTTTTACCAATATCGATTTCAATTCCATCTTTTGTAAGATATTGTTGAAATTGAGGACGTTTTTTCTTACGAATTGTATTTTTTTGTTTTTTCTTTTTTAAATATCCTTCGTTTTCTAATTCTTCTTTGATTTCTAAAGCATCATAATATGTTGCTTGTGACATAGCGGTTATTAAAGAATCGAAATATTCAATTTCTTTTTCAGTTAAATCAATTTGTTCTAAAAGAACATTGATTGAATTTTTAGCTTTTTGATATTTTTGATAATATTTTTGAGCATTGGCTTTTGGATCTAATTTAGGATCTAAAGTAATATCTAATTTTGTATTATCATAATAATTGTCAACAACAACATGAGTCATCCCTTTTTGTATTAAATGTAAAGAAGCATATAATAAATCTCCTTTAATACGATAATCATCACTATTATGTGAATCATCTAAGGTTGCTTTTAATTTCTTTAATTTTGAAGTGTTTTTTTGATATTCATTTTGTATAAATTTTAAAAGATTACTTGTTTGTTGTTTAATTCTTTCTTTTTGATCTATTTCATTAAAGTGAGTATCTAAACCATCAAATAAAGAATATTTAGATGTTTCTCCTTGTAAATGTGTCAGTTCAATAACATGAAAATATTCTTTATCATTGACTTTCGTAATATAGAGATTTTGAGAATTTTCTATTTCTTTCATAATCTCTTTAAAAGATTCATCTTGATCAATACGATATAATATTTCTTTAGATAAAATAGGAGACATTCCTTGATAGATTTTAGTAAGTTGGTTATCTTCTACAAATTCATTTGTAAAAGGATCGAGTTTTTCCGTCATTGGTGGTAATTGATAAAGGGCTCCTGGTTGTAAAAATCTTTCACTGTTCATACTTGGTGAAATATGTTTAATACAATCAATGATTTTATCGTTTTGACCTACTAAAATAATGTTTGAATGTTTTCCCATGACTTCTACATAGAGAATATATTCAATATAATCACCTAATTCATTGTGACAGCTAAAAGTGATTTTAAAAATACGATCCAAATCGATTTGTTCAATATCTTTAATATAACCACCTTCTAAAAGCTTACGATAAAGCATTGTAAGCGGATTAGGAGATTCTGGTGTTGGATAAGATAAAGATGTTAATTGAACACGTGCATACATTGGATGACTTGAAATCAATAACTGATAATTCTTTTTATTTGCACGAACTTGAAATAAAAGTTCATATTTTGATATTTGATAAATTTTATTGATACGACCGCCTTTTATTGTTTCTATCAATAAATTTTTTACTTGATGCATCATAATGCCATCATATGCCATAGTTATCACCCCAAAATACTATAACATATTTGAAATTTAATTGACATTATCTCTTTGTTATTGTAGAGTTATTTTTATAAAAAAAGGGGTGTGGAAAAATTGAAAAGAGGAATGTTAATCATTCTTAGTGGGCCTAGTGGTGTTGGTAAAGGAACAGTAAGAGAAGAATTGTTCAAAGATGAAAGTTTAAATTTAAGTTATTCTATTTCAATGACAACAAGAAAACCTAGACCTACAGAAACAGATGGTGTAGATTATTTCTTTGTTGATGAAAAAACGTTTGTAGATAAAATTGCTCAAGGTGGATTATTAGAATGGGCAAGATTTGTAGGTAATTATTATGGTACCCCTAAAGATAATGTAGATCGTTTATTAGATGAAGGGAAAAATGTCGTTTTAGAAATCGAAGTTCAAGGAGCGTTGCAAGTCATGAAAAAGTGTCCAGATGCCCTTACGATTTTCTTGGTACCACCTTCATTAGAAGAATTAGAAAGACGTATTCGTGGTAGACGTACAGAAAGTGAAGATATCGTGAAAGAACGTCTTGATAAAGCACGTAAAGAAATTCAAACAAAAGATGAATATAAATATGTTGTAGAAAATGATGATGTTCATCTAGCAAAAGATAAAATAGCAAAAATTATTAAAGAACATCAAAAGTAACTGTTGGTTTTTATAACTGACAGTTTTTTTGATAAAGCTACAATAGATGTGGTAAAATACAAACAAAAGGGAGGTGGAAATATGTATATTGTTAAGGTTCTTGTGGAACATGCAATCTATAAATTAGATACGACCTATGACTATTTATCTAAATATCAAGTTTTGGCAGGTTGTCGAGTCCATATCCGTTTTGGTTATCAACAACTTGTAGGTTATGTCGTTGAATGTCAAGAAACACTTTTTACTCAAAAACAATTAGAAGAAAAAAATGGTTTTAAATATTCTTTTATCCAAGATGTCATTGATCAAAAACCATTACTTAATCAAGAATTACAAGAACTTGCAAACTATCTTTCAAAACAAACGCTTTCTACAAGAATCAGTTGTTTACAATGTATGTTACCACCTCAATTAAAACCAAGTACCAATCATAGTGTTGGTATTAAATATCAAAAAGTTGTTTCCTTTGTAAAAGATATTCCCCTTAAAACAACAAAACAACAAGAAGCTTTAAATTATATAAAAGAACACGATTTATTACCCATAAAGGATTATCCTTTTTCAACAGCTCTTTTAAATAATATAGAAAAACAAGGAGCAATTATTTATAAACAAGTAGAAGTTTATCGAAATCCTTACAATGAACATCTACAACAAGAAGATTATCCCTTGACTACTAGTCAACAAAAAGTTGTTAATCAAATATTAGCATCTTTTCATCAATTTAAAACCTTTTTACTTTATGGAGTCACAGGTTCAGGAAAAACAGAAGTTTATTTACACCTTTCTAGATTTGTGATTGAACAAGGAAAAACTGTCTTGATGCTTGTCCCTGAAATTGCTTTGACTCCAATGATGGTCTCTGCTTTTAAAAGCCGTTTTGGAAAAAGCGTCGCTATCTTACATTCAAAATTATCAGCGGGGGAAAGATATGATGAATATCGTCGAATCATTGGTGATGAAGTAAAAATTGTCGTTGGAGCAAGAAGTGCTGTTTTTGCACCACTGGAAAATATAGGTTTGATTATTATGGATGAAGAACATGATGCTAGTTATAAACAAGAAAGTCCACCACGTTATTTAACATCTCAAGTAGCGAGAAAAAGGGGTGCTTATCATCAATGTCCAGTTGTTTTAGGTAGTGCCACACCTTCTCTTGAAAGCTATAGTCGTGCTTTAAAGGGTGCATATGAATTATGTATACTTTCTCAAAGGGTCAATCAAAAACCTTTACCACAAATTGAATTGATTGATATGGTCGAAGAAATGAAAGCACATCATTATGAAGTATTATCAAGGAAGATGAAAGCTAAAATACAAGAAACAATCGATAAAAATGAACAAGTGATTTTATTGCTTAATAAAAGAGGTTATTCAAGTTATGTTCGTTGTTTAGATTGTGATGAGGTATTAAAATGTCCTCATTGTGATGTATCTTTAACTTATCACAAAGATACCCATACAATGCGTTGTCATTATTGTGACTTTCAAGTACCTTACCAGCAAAAATGCAGTCATTGTGGAAGTACCAATATTAAACTTATTGGCAGTGGGACACAAAAGATAGAAGAATATTTACAAAATAATTTTATAAATTCAAGAGTGATTCGCTATGATGTAGATTCTACAAGGAAGAAGCAAGGACATCATCAATTGCTTAAACAATTTGAAAATCAAGAAGCAAATATATTAATAGGAACACAGATGATTGCTAAAGGATTAGATTTTGAAAATGTGACTTTTGTAGGAGTTATTAATGCAGATCTTTCTTTAAATATTCCTGATTTTAGAGCAAATGAAAGAACATTTCAATTATTAGAACAAGTTTCTGGTAGAAGTGGTCGAGGGAAGAAACAAGGAACAGTGATGATTCAAACGTATAACCCTGATCATTTTGTTTTACAATGTGTTAAAAATCATGATTATCAAAGTTTTTATCAAAAAGAAATGGAAATGAGAAAACTTGCGAAATATCCACCTTATTGTTATTTAATAAGTATTTTAGTACAAGGTAAAAAAGAAGATGATGTGACTTTTTGTAGTCAACAAATAAAGGAATATTTAGTAAAACAATTACCGAAGGTAATTGTTTTAGGACCTGCTAATTGTACGATTTATAAGATGAATGATATTTATCGAAAGAGAATGACACTTAAAATAACGAATACAACACATGTTTATGAGGTGTTGCATGCAATGAGTGATTATTATAATAAAAAAGGAAGAAAGGTAAATGTGATATGTGATTTTAATCCATACACAACGATATAGTTATGGCAAGAGAAAATGCATATATGATTTTAAATCAATATTTTGAAGATGAGAGTTTTTTAAATATTGCTTTAAATGAACAATTAAAGAAAAGTAATTTAAAAAGAGAAGATAAAGATTTATGTACAACCATTGTTTATGGAACAATTCAAAATCTTTTATATATTCAATATCAACTTCAACCTTATATTAAAGGAAAAAGAGTAAAGAAAAAAATAAGGACACTTCTTTATATGTCTTTATATCAATTGATATATTTAGATAAAATACCTGAATATGCCATTATTAATGAAGCGGTTAAAATAGCTAAAAAAGAAGGTTATCAAACAAGTCAATTTGTAAATGCGGTATTGAGGAATTTTACAAGAAACGAAAGAAGATCGTTAGAGGAATTAGATGAATTAGAAAAAATCTCGATTATGACATCACATCCTTTATGGATGGTCAAAATGTTTAATAAACAATATGGTTTAGAAAAAACAAAAATGATTTGTGAAGAAGATAACATGCCTCCTACAAGAAGTGGGAGAGTCAATACATTAAAAACAACAAAAGAAGAGTTATTAAAAGAAAGCTGTTTTGAAGAGGGAACATTGTCTCAAGATGCTCTTTTATATAAAAGAGGAAATCTAGCCTATACTTCTTATTACAAAGAAGGTAAAGTAACGATTCAAGATGAATCAAGTCAATTAGTAGCAAGACTTTTAGATCCTCAAAAAACAGATTACGTTTTAGATATGTGTAGTGCTCCAGGAAGTAAAACAACACATCTTGCAGCATTAATGGAAAATCAAGGGAAAATAGAGGCCTATGATTTATATAAGCACAAAGTAAAATTAATAGAACATAATTTAAAACGTTTAGGTGTTAAAAATGTACATGTTCAAGCAGGTGATTCTACAAAGCTCATAGAACGCTATCCTCCTGAAACGTTTGATCGTATTTTATTAGATGCACCTTGTTCAGGGTTTGGAGTTTTAAAACGTAAACCAGAAATTAAATATCATGATTCGAGTGTGATGGATGGTTTAATCCCATTACAAGCACTTTTATTAGAAAATGCGTATAATTTATTGAAAAATGATGGTACAATGGTTTATAGTACATGTACAATCAATAAAAAGGAAAATGGGATGATGATTGAACATTTTATTCAAAAACATCCTGATATGAAAGTTATTGAACAACGTACAATTTTGAATTATGAATATCACACAGATGGATTTTATATGTGTAAAATGAAAAAGGGATAGAAGATGGAACATTTATATAATTATTCTTTAGAAGAATTAACTGAATATTTTAAATCAATCAATGAAAAACCTTTTAGAGCAAAGCAGGTTTTTCAATGGTTATATCAAAAAAATGCTTTTGATTTTCAAGAAATGTCTAATATATCAAAAGATTTAAGAGAAAAATTGGAAAAACAATGCATCATTGATACCTTTGAAATACAAGAAAAGCAAGTATCAAGTGATGGAACTATCAAATACTTATTTAAAATGATTGATGGTAACTTAATAGAAGCCGTTTTAATGAGACATGACTATGGTCAATCATTATGTGTAACAAGCCAAGTAGGATGCAATATGCAATGTGCCTTCTGTGCTAGTGGGCTTTTAAAAAAACAACGTAACTTAACAGCTGGTGAAATGGTCAATCAAGTCATGGCAGTCGCTAAAGATACAGGTATTCGTGTTTCACATGTTGTTGTCATGGGAACAGGTGAACCTTTTGATAACTATGATGAAGTGATGAAATTCGTTAGAATTATTAATCATCCTCATGGTTTAGCTATTGGAGCAAGACATATTACGATTTCTACATGTGGACTTGTCAATATGATTGAAAGATATAGCAATGAAGGAATTCAAACAAACCTTGCTATTTCTTTACATGCCCCTAATGATGAAATTAGAGACCAATTAATGCCTGTAAATAAAGCGTTTAATATGGATGCTTTAAGAAAAGGTGTTGCAGATTATATCGAAAAAACGAATCGTAGAGTGACATTTGAATATATTTTATTAGATGATGTCAACGATTCACTTGCACATGCAAGACAGCTTGCTCATTATATGAGAGGATTGAATGCGTATGTGAATTTAATTCCTTATAATAGTGTTGATGAACATGGTTTTAAACCAAGTAGTCATGTAGAGGAATTTAAAGACGAACTATTAAGATTACATATTAACTGTACGGTTAGAAAAGAACATGGTAGAGATATAGATGGAGCATGTGGTCAGCTAAGAGCAAAACGTAGTGGGGTGATATAATGGAGTATTATGCATTGACTGATATTGGAAAAATCAGAGAAAAAAATCAAGATCAAGCAGCAACGGCCATCAATTTAAAAGATCAGGTTTTAGGTGTTGTTTGTGATGGTATGGGAGGACATAAGGCAGGAGAAATTGCATCTCATGTTGTAGAAGAACATGTACTTACATGTTTTAAAGCCAATCCACCTTTTTTGGATGATGAAGAAGTGACAAATTGGTTAATGGATACTGTTTTAGAAGCTCATCAAATTGTAAAAAGAATGGCTAATATGCAAGAAGATACGAAAGGAATGGGAACAACTGTAGCGATTGCGGTGGTTGATGGTGATGATGCTTTCTTTTGTCATGTAGGTGATAGTCGTATTTATATTTATGATGATCAAGAAATTACCCAAATGACAAGGGATCATACTTTAGTCAATGAATTGATTGAAAGAGGAGCAATTACAAAGGAAGAAGGAAAGAATCATCGTCAAAAGAATGTTTTAATGCAAGCTATTGGTGTTGAGATGAATATTGTACCAGATATTCAAAAGTATAAATTAAATGGGAAGAATATTTTGATTTGTAGTGATGGGTTATTTAATTCTTTAGAAGATGAGGAAATTTTAAATATTGTTAAAAAAAATATGAATGTTAGAGATAAAGTACATCTTTTAATTGAACAAGCAAATGAACATGGTGGGCATGATAATATTGCTGCTGTGTTAATAGAAGGAGGACGTTAAAAAATGAATAAAATCATTGCTGAACGTTATGAATTGATTGATATTATTGGTCAAGGAGGAATGGCAGATGTTTATCTAGCAAATGATACGATTTTAAATCGTACAATTGCTATCAAGATATTACGTACATCTTTAGCGAAAGATCCAATTTATATTGCAAGATTTCAAAGAGAAGCTTCAGCAGCAGCTGCGCTTTCACATAAAAATATTGTTGAAATTTATGATGTTGGTGAAGATAATGATCAATACTATATTGTCATGGAGTATGTACCTGGTAGAACATTGAAAGAATTAATTGCTAAAAGAGGTGCTTTACATGTAATGGAAGCTATTGACATTATGAAACAAGTGCTTTCAGGAACAGCAAGAGCACATCAAATGGGAATTATTCATCGTGATTTAAAACCACAAAATATTTTAGTAACGGATACAGGAACAGCTAAGATTGCTGATTTTGGAATTGCTTCTATTCAATCACTTACACAGTTTACACAAACAGATGTGATTATGGGTTCTCTTCATTATTTAGCACCAGAATTAGCACGAGGAGAAAAAGCTACAGTTCAAAGTGATATTTATGCTTTAGGAATTGTTTTTTATGAATTATTAAGAGGACAAGTACCATTTAATGGGGAATCTCCAGTGAATATTGCTTTAAAACATATGCAAGAAGATTTACCATCACTTAGAGAATTTAATCCATCTATTCCTCAATCAGTAGAAAATATTATTATTAAAGCAACTGCTAAAAACTTAAATGATCGTTATAAAAGTGCTACGGAAATGTTAGAAGATTTACAAACATGTTTATCTAGAACAGATGAAGAAAAACTTGTTTTTGATCATAGTGATGAAGTGAATGATCCTACGATTGTTGTAAATCCACGACAAATCTTTGATGAAGAAGAACCAGAAGAAGTTGAAGAAAGAGCTGTTGAAAAGAAGAATAATAATGGTAAAGGAAAACAAATTTTAGAAAAATTAAAAAATCCTAAAGTTTTTGCAGGAGTCGTTGCAGGTGTTGTTTTGATTATTGGAATTATTTGTTATTTCTTACTTTTTGGTGGAAATAAACAACCAAATGTAATGCCAGATTTAGTTGGATTGAAACAAAGTGAAGCAGAAAAAATGTTAAAAGATTATGATGTTACAATTAATAAGACAGTTTTTAAAGAATTATCTGATGATTATAAAAAAGGTTTAATTACAAAAACTGATCCAGAAAAAGGTTCTTCTATTAAAGAAGGAGATGTTATCACAATTACTGTTTCAAAAGGTAAATATATTGTTTTAGATAATTATACGGGATTAAGTTATGATGAAGCTAAAAAGAAATTAAATAAGATTGGCTTTAAAGTTGATATAAAACGTGAAGTTTCTGATAAAAAGGCGGGAACAGTTTTAGAACAAAGTTTAGAAAAAGGTTATAAACAAGATCCTACAGATAAAGATCGTACAATTACACTTACGATTTCTAAAGGATCCTATGTGATTTTAGATGATTATACAGGTATGAGCTATGATGATGCCTATAATAAATTGAGTGGTTTAGGATTCAATGTTACAAAACGTGAACAAACTTCTGATCAACCGGCAGGTACCGTTATTGATCAAAATTTAGCGAAAGGCTATAAAGTAGATCCAACAGATACAAATAGAAATATTACGTTGACTGTTTCTACTGGTTATAGTCAAACAGTGCCTTCTGTTGTTGGTTTAACACCAGATAGTGCGAAATCTAATCTTGAAAACTTAGGCTTTACTGTTTCAATGGAAGGGACACAATTCCCTGAATCAGGTGGAGATGAACGTTATATCGGTGCAGTTTACAAACAAAGTATTGCTGCTGGAACAAAAGTAGATAAAAAAGGAACGACAATTACAATCTATTATTATGAAGATTAACATAGATGAAGGGCGTATTGTCAAGGCATTAGCTGGTTTTTATTACATTGATGATGGTCATGAAGTGCATCAATGTCGTGCCCGTGGAAAATTTAGAAAACAAGACATAAAACCAGTTGTTGGTGATTTTGTAGAATTTCAAAAAGGTAACCATGATGATGGTTACCTTCTCAAAATATTAGAGAGAAAAAATGTTTTAAGAAGACCACCGATTGCAAATATTGATCAAGCATTACTTGTTTTTTCAAGAAAAGAGCCTGATTTTTCAACAGTATTATTAGATAAGTTCTTATTATTGATAGAACACTATCACATTAAACCAATCATTGTTATTTCTAAAATGGATATTGAAGGGGATGACTCTATTTATCAATATATTCAAGAATATAGAAATGCAGGATATACTGTGATTGAAACAAGTTCTAAACAAAATAAAGGAATAAATGAGATTAAAGAAATTTTTAAAGATCAAGTGACTGTGATTACTGGACAAAGTGGTGTTGGTAAATCAACGCTTTTAAATGCGTTAGATATTTCTTTAAATTTAGAAACAAATCAAATATCGAAAGCTCTTGGAAGAGGGAAACATACGACAAGACATGTTGAACTCATGAATTTATATGATGGTTATGTAGCGGATACTCCTGGTTTTTCATCTCTTGAATTAGAGATGGAACCAACAGAAGCAGCGAGAGCATATCATGATTTTGATGAATATGCTACTGCTTGTAAGTTTAGAGGATGTTTGCATGATAGTGAACCTCATTGTGCTGTTAAAGAGGCTGTTGATGAAGGAAAGATTTCTAAAGAACGTTATGAACATTATTTAACAATGTTAAAAGAATTAAAGGAAAAAAAGGAGAAACGATATGGTTAAAGTTGCACCTTCTCTTCTTTCAGCAAATTTTGCTTGTTTGAAAGATGATATTGAAAAAATCGAAAATGGAAAAGCTGATTGGCTTCATTATGATGTTATGGATGGACATTTTGTACCTAATATTTCTTTTGGATATAGTATTTTAAAAGATGTTTCTAAAGTAACAAATTTATTTTTAGATGTTCATTTAATGATCAGTGAACCTCAAAAGTATGTAGATGAATTTATTAAAAGTGGAGCAAATTTAATTGTTTTTCATATTGAAACAATGGAAAATAAAGAAGATACTTTAGCACTTATTCATCATATTAAAGAAAATAATGTACAAGTAGGAATAAGTATTAAACCAAATACACCGGTTGATGCTATTCAAGATTATTTATCTTTATTAGATGTTGTTTTAGTGATGTCCGTTGAACCAGGGTTTGGTGGACAATCATTTAAGGAAATTGCTCTTGATAAAATTAAAGATCTAGCTTCAAGAAGAAAAGATAATAATTACAATTATCTCATTGAAGTTGATGGTGGAATCAACGAATCAACAGGAAAACAATGTAAAGAAGTAGGTGTTGATGTTCTTGTTGCTGGAAGCTATGTATTTAATAGTGAAGATTGTTCACAAAGGATTGCTTCTTTAAAATGAAAATAGCGTTATGTGCCACACATTTAGAAAAGATGATACTTCCTCAAGACAGAGAATATATTGGGGTAGATCATGGTGTGGAAGAATTATTGAAACAAGGAATTACACCAAAGTTTGCCATCGGTGATTTTGATTCCTTACAAAATAGACAGACATTAGAAAATTTAAATATTCAAATTTTACCAGAAAGAAAAGATGTGACAGATACGCATGCTGCTATCGAATATGCAATTTCTAAAGGTTATGATGAAATTGAATTATATGGTGTTACCGGAGGACGTTTAGATCATTTTTTTGCAGTTATGTGTTTGCTTGAAAAATATCAAGATGTTTCTATAAAGGTTATTGATCAACAAAACTGTATTCAATTATTAAAACCAGGAATTCATCATATATATAATCAAGAATATTATTATTTTTCATTATTTGCTTTAAATGAAAGTATTCTATCTATTAGTCAAGCTGAATATACATTAGATCATTATTTACTTAAAAGAGATGATCCATTATGTGTATCAAATGAAGTTAAAGGTGATTATACAATTATTGAAAATAATGAAAATATTATTTTAGTTCGATCAAGAGATGCTAAATAGGCATCTTTTTCTTTTGAAAAAGAGTTATAATAATAGAAAGAGTTAAATAATGTTTCTAAAGAGATTGACAATGGAGAATTATATGTTATAATTAAGCAGTAATCATTCCTAATAAGGAATTAAAAAAAGGAGAAAAGAAATATGGCTAAATTTGTATGTAAAGTATGTGGATATGTTTATGAAGGAGATGCAGCACCAGCTGAATGTCCAGTATGTCATGTAGGAGCTGACATGTTTGAAGAAGTAAAAGGTGAAATGAAATTAGCAGCAGAACATGAATATGGAATCTATGCTAAAACTGTAAAAAATAATCCTGATATCAGTGATGAAGATAAAAAATATATCTTTGATCAATTAAAAGCTAACTTTGAAGGTGAATGTTCAGAAGTTGGTATGTATTTATGTATGGCAAGAATTGCTCATAGAGAAGGTTATCCTGAAATTGGATTATATTGGGAAAAAGCTGCTTATGAAGAAGCAGAACATGCAGCTAAATTTGCTGAAATGTTAGGAGAAGATTTAGAACCAAATATGAAAGCAACAACTAAAGATAATTTAGCTTGGCGTGTTGATTGTGAATTTGGAGCTACTGCTGGTAAAGTTGAACTTGCTACATGTGCTAAAAAGAATAATTTAGATGCAATTCATGATACTGTTCATGAAATGGCTAGAGATGAAGCTAGACATGGTAAAGCATTAAAAGGTTTATTAGATAGATATTTTGGGAAATAATAGAATTATTGAATTATAGAAGGGCTCAATTGAAATGAGCTCTTTTTATTTACAGTAGTAGTTAAATTCTCAAAGTATTGTAATGACAATCATATTTGTATTTCCAGCTTCTATAAACAAAAGGCTTTGATTCTTGATGAAGAAAATACTTTTATTCCTGTCATCATTGATAAAAGTAATGATGTTATTGATTTTGATATTGACCATCATCATATTTCCTGTTCCAAACAAAATCTCAAGATTTTATTGGAGAACCTGCTATGATTATCAATACCGATGAAATCAAAAATATTTATGTTGCCAAGCAGTTTTGTGACATGAGAAAACAAATTGATGGTCTTGCTTTGATTGTTACATCTCAGTTCAGCATGAATGTCTTGGATCATAGCTTGTTTATTTTTACTGATTTTTCACCAAGCTACATTTGGCTTCGTAGGATCATAATGTCTGTTTAATAGATTTTTTAATTTGTCAGAGAAATCATGACTAACTGTTGTTTGAATATATGTCTTAATATATTTTGCTTTGATATTGTTTTCCTTCATGATCGAATAAACATATTTTT
>NZ_JAJDKB010000054.1:0-14519 GCF_020589955.1 Faecalibacillus sp. TM498 | reverse complement strand
CGGCGAAGATAGTACATTGTGCGAAAATAGCTCGTTGCCAGTTCCTTCTTTTTTTTTATGTTTTTACATGATCCTTGACAGGTCATACTATTGTGGTATGGCTTTTTTAGTATGTATTTGATTATTGATATTAAATATTCTATTTTTTATAGTGATCAAATGTAAGCATTGATCTATTTTTTATTGATTATTTCATTTAGAGGTAACTTGCTTTAATAACTATCCATTTATGAACGATTATTTTTATTAAATAATAAAAGCTAAAAGTTCAAAATTAGTATCTATTCTATTAATAAGATGGTTATTTATCCAAAATTATTTCTTTGTAAATTTTTTTATAAAAAAATAAAAAAAAGTATTGCATTAAGGGTATAATTATCATATAATACCCATGTTGATGTCACGGAGAAGTGCGAGGTTGCTGAAACACCGAAAAGCGTTGTCATGAAACGGCATGTTTCAGGTAATTCGTAACGAGTGAATCAAATCCTATAAGAATTTGAAAGGAGAGAATATCATGGCAAATAATAAAATCAGAATTAGATTAAAATCATTTGATCATAAAATTCTAGATGCGTCAGCAGAAAAAATTATTTCTTCTGCAAAAAAATCAGGTGCTCAAGTAGTTGGTCCAGTACCATTACCTACTGAAAAGGAAGTATATACAATCCTTAGAGCTGTTCACAAATATAAAGATTCACGTGAACAATTTGAAATCAGAACTCACAAACGTTTAATCGACATTGTGAATCCTACACCAGAAACAGTTGATGTTTTAACTAGATTAGAATTACCTAGCGGTGTAGATATTGAAATTAAATTATAAGAAAGGTAAAAGGTGTAACTCATGAAAGGAATCTTAGGTCGTAAGATTGGAATGACTCAAGTCTTCACTACTGATGGTGTTTTAATCCCAGTTACTGTTGTAGAAGCTACTGAAAATGTAGTATTACAAAAGAAAACAGTTGCAACTGATGGTTATGATGCTGTAAAAGTTGGTTTCGAAGATAAAAGAGAAAAATTAGCAAACAAAGCTGAAAAAGGAATTGCAAACAAAGCTAACACAGCTCCTAAGCGCTTCATTAAAGAATTTCGTTATGACGAAATGATGAGTTATGAAGTTGGAGATAAAATTACTGTTGATAGCTTCGTAGCTGGTGAAGTCGTAGATGTAACAGGAACTTCAAAAGGTAAAGGTTATCAAGGTGTTATTAAGAGACATGGACAACATATTGGTCCTAAAGGACATGGTTCAGGAGCTCATAGAATTGTTGGTTCAATGGGACCAATCGCTCCAAACAGAATCGCTCCAGGTAAAAAATTACCAGGACAAATGGGACATGTAACTCGTACAATTCAAAACTTAGAAGTTGTAGCAGTAGATCCAGAAAACAACTTATTATTAATCAAAGGTTCAGTACCAGGACCTAAAAAAGGTTTAGTTGTTGTTAAAACTGCTATCAAAAAAGCTGGTCAAGTAAATCCAGTACATGAATTAGTAGATTACACTCCAGAAGAAGTTGAAGAAACTGTAGTAGAAGAAGCTGTAGAAGCAGCTGCTGCAGAATAATTTGAAGAAGGAGGAAATGAGAATGCTTAACGTAAAAGTATTTAACCAAGAAGGTGCAGAAGTTAAAGACTTAGAATTAAATGAAGCAGTTTTCGGTATTGAACCACATAAACAAGCTATGTTTGATATGGTCTTATTACAAAGAGCATCTTTAAGACAAGGTACACATAAAGTTAAAAACCGTACTGAAGTTGCTGGTGGTGGAAGAAAACCATGGCGTCAAAAAGGTACAGGTAGAGCTAGACAAGGTTCAACACGTGCTCCACAATGGAGAGGTGGAGGAGTTGTCTTCGGTCCTACACCAAGAAGTTATAAATTCAAATTAAACCGTAAAGTTAGAAGATTAGCTTTAAAATCAGCATTATCTTCAAAAGTTCAAGATAATGAATTTACAGCAATCGATGGAATTTCATTCGAAGCTCCAAAAACTAAACAAATGGTTAAAGTATTAGAAAACTTAAATGCTCCAGTAAAAACATTAATCGTTGTTGATGAAATCACATTAAATGTTGAAAAATCAGCAAGCAATATTCCAGGAGTTAAGTTATTAGATGCTAAACATGTTAATGTTTATGATATCTTAAACAGCGATAAGTTAATTATGACTGAAGCTGCAATTAAAGCTGTTGAGGAGGTATTAGCATAATGGCACACATGACAGATGTATTAAAAAAACCAGTACTTACTGAAAAGTCATTAGCTCTTCAAACTGAAGAAAATAAATATACATTCGATGTAGATTTAGACGCTAACAAAACAGAAGTTAAAATCGCAGTTGAAAAATTATTCAATGTAAAAGTTGAAAAAGTTAACATCATGAATGTTAAACCTAAAGCTAAAAGAATGGGTAGATATGAAGGTAAAACTAACAAAAGAAGAAAAGCTATCGTTAAATTAGCTGAAGGAAACTCAATCAATTATTTTGATGAAGATTAATTGATAAAATATTGGAATAACTCGTTCCAGATAAGAAAAACAGGAGGAAACTAAAGATGGCAATTAAAACATATAAGCCAGTGACAAACGGTCGTCGTAATATGACTTCATTAACTTATGAAGAAATTACAACTAATAAACCTGAAAAATCTTTAGTTGCAAAAAAATCTAAAAACGGTGGACGTAACAACCAAGGTGTGATCACAACTCGTCATCATGGTGGTGGACACAAACAAAAATACCGTATTATCGATTTCAAAAGAAATAAAGATAATATCCCAGGTAAAGTTGCAACTATTGAATATGATCCAAATAGATCAGCAAACATCGCATTAATTAACTATGTAGATGGTGAAAAAAGATATATTTTAGCTCCAAAAGGGTTAGAAGTAGGAATGGAAATCATTTCTGGTGAAGAAGCAGATATCAAAGTTGGTAACGCATTACCAATGGGAAATATGCCTGAAGGTACTGTAATTCACAATATTGAAATGCAACCTGGAAAAGGTGGACAAATCGCAAGATCTGCTGGTGTGTCTGCTCAAATCTTAGGTAAAGAAGGAAAATATGTAACTGTAAGACTTGCATCTGGTGAAGTTAGAAAATTATTATCAGTATGTAGAGCTACAGTTGGTGTAGTAGGAAATGAAGATCATGGTTTAGTAAACTATGGTAAAGCAGGACGTATGAGATGGAAAGGTGTTAGACCTACAGTTCGTGGTTCTGTAATGAACCCTAATGATCACCCTCATGGTGGTGGGGAAGGTAGAACTTCTATCGGACGTAAAGCACCAATGACTCCTTGGGGTAAAAAAGCTATGGGTGTTAAAACTAGAAAGAACAAAAAAGCTTCGACTAAATTAATCGTACGTCGTCGCAATGGTAAATAATAAGGAGGAAAGAAAAAATGGCACGTAGTTTAAAAAAGGGACCATTTGTTGATGCTCATTTAATGAAAAAAGTAGAAGCGTTAAATGAATCAGGTAAAAAAGAAGTTATCAAAACTTGGTCAAGACGTTCAACAATCTTCCCTCAATTTATCGAACATACATTTGCAGTATATAACGGAAAAGAACATATTCCTGTTTACGTTACTGAAGACATGGTTGGTCATAAATTAGGAGAATTCGCTCCAACTAGAACTTTCCATGGTCATGATGCTGACGATAAAAAAGGAAAGAAATAGAGAGGAGAATAGAACATGGAAGCAAAAGCAGTAGCTAAAACAATTCGTGTATCACCTCAAAAAGCAAGATTAGTAGTTGATTTAGTAAGAGGTAAAACAGTTAAAGAAGCACTTGGTATCTTAGAATATACTAATAAAGCTGCTTCTCCTGCAATCTCAAAAGTTGTTAAATCTGCAGCTCAAAATGCAGTATACAACAATGATGCAGATGCAGAAAAATTATATGTTAAAGCAATCTTCGTTGATGAAGGTCCAATTTTAAAAAGATTCGCTGCAAGAGCTAAAGGTAGCGGAACAAGAATTTTAAAAAGAACATGCCACATTACTTGTGTGGTTGATGAAAGATAGGAGGTACTAGAATGGGTCAAAAAGTAAGTCCAGTAGGTTTACGTGTTGGTGTTAACCGTAATTGGGATTCAAGATGGTACGCAAATGATCAAGATTTCGCTGGTTTATTACATGAAGATATTAAAGTTCGTGATTATATTCTTAAAAAACTTAAAACAGCTTCAGTAGCAAAAGTTGAAATCGAAAGATCAAAAAATCGTGTAACAATTTTTGTTCACACATCTAGACCTGGTGTAGTTATCGGTAAAGATGGTGAAGCAGTTGATGCTTTAAGAAAAGAAGTATCTAAATTAGTAAGTAGTAAACAAGTTTTCATTAACATTGTTGAAATTAAAAATCCAGATGTTGTTGCTCAATTAGTAGCAAACAATATTGCAGAACAATTAGAAAATCGTGCATCTTTTAGAACTGTTCAAAAACGTGCTATTCAAAGAGCAATGAGAGCTGGAGCTAAAGGAATTAAAACTAATGTTTCAGGACGTTTAGGTGGAGCTGATATGGCTCGTGCTGAAGGTTACTCTGAAGGGAATGTCCCTCTTCATACTTTAAGAGCTGATATCGATTATGCGACTGCAGAAGCAGATACAACTTATGGTAAATTAGGAGTTAAAGTTTGGATTTGTAAGGGAGAAATCCTTCCTGAAAAAAAGAAAGGGGATAAATAATCATGTTGATGCCTAAAAGAACAAAATACAGAAGACCTCACCGTGTTAGCTACGAAGGTAGAACTAAAGGTGGAGACAAAGTATCATTTGGTGAATTTGGTTTAGTAGCAACTGAAGGTGCTTGGATTACTTCTCGTCAAATTGAAGCAGCACGTATTGCCATCAACCGTTATATGAACCGTGGTGGTAAAGTATGGATTAGAATTTTCCCTCATTTAGCTAAAACTAAAAAACCATTAGAAGTACGTATGGGATCAGGTAAAGGTTCTCCAGAAGAATGGGTAGCAGTAGTTAAAACTGGTAGAGTATTATTTGAAGTTGCTGGTTTAGATGAAGCTACATTAAGAGAAGCTTTAAGACTTGCATCTCATAAATTACCTATTAAATGTAAAATCATTGGAAAGGGTGAATAGTTATGACAGCGCAAGAAATTAGAGAATTAGATACTGAAGCTTTATTAGCTAAAGTTGAAGAATACAAAAAAGAGCTTTTTGGATTAAGATTCCAACAAGCTACAGGACAATTAGAAAACACTGCACGTATTAGACAAGTTCGTAAAACAATCGCTCGTATTAAAACAGTGATTAGAGAAAGAGAATTAAACCAATAGGAGGAGATACAAATGGAAAGAAATAATCGTAAAGTTTATACTGGTACAGTTGTATCTACTAAAATGGATAAAACTATTACAGTGCTAGTTGAAACACATGTAAAACATAAGTTATATGGTAAACGTATGAAATCATCTACAAAATTTCATGCACATGATGAAAACAACACTGCTCAAGTTGGAGATACAGTTAAAATCATGTCAACAAGACCATTATCTGCTACAAAACGTTTCCGTTTAGTAGAAATCGTAAAAAAAGCAGAAACAGTTTAATAAACTCTAAAAGGAGGTAACCGGAATGATTCAAAACGAAAGTAGACTTAAAGTTGCTGATAATACTGGTGCTAAAGAAGTATTAGTAATTCGTAACTTAGGTGGGTCAAATAGAAAAACAAGTAGTATTGGAGATGTTGTTGTAGCAACAGTTAAACAAGCAGCTCCAAATGGTACTGTTAAAAAAGGTGAAGTAGTAAAAGCTGTTATCGTTAGAACTAAATATGCTGTAGGACGTGAAAACGGATCTTACATCAAATTTGATGATAACGCTTGTGTTATTATCAGAGATGACAAGTCTCCAAGAGGGACTCGTATCTTTGGACCAGTTGCAAGAGAGTTAAGAGATGCTGATTTCATGAAAATCGTATCATTAGCTCCAGAAGTATTATAAGGAGGCGTGGCACATGAAAATCCGTGTTGGTGATACTGTTGTAGTTATCGCAGGTAAAGATAAAGGTAAGACAGGTGAAGTGTTACAAGTTCTTGCTAAAGAAGAAAGAGTAATCGTTGAAGGAGTAAACATGGTAACAAAACATGTTAAACCTTCACAAGCTGATCCTGAAGGTGGAATCGTTAACAAAGAAGCTCCAATTCATGTTTCTAATGTTGCATTCTATGATTCAAAATCAAAATCTGCAGTTAAATTAGGATATAAAGTATCTGTAGATGAAAATGGAAAGAAAACTAAAGTACGTGTTAACAAAAAAACAGGTGCAGAAGTTGATTCTAAGAAAAAGAAATAATTGAAAGGAGATAGCAAATGAATCGTTTACAAGAACGTTATGAAAACGAAGTAGTTAAATCGTTAATGGAAAAATTCAATTATTCTTCTAAAATGCAAGCACCAAAAATCGAAAAAATCGTATTAAATATTGGTGTTGGTGATGCAGTATCTAATTCAAAATTATTAGATGATGCAGTTAATGAATTAACATTAATTACTGGTCAAAAACCAGTTGTCACTAGAGCTAAAAAATCAATTGCTGGTTTCAAATTAAGAGAAGGTCAAGCAATCGGTTGTAAAGTCACTTTACGTGGTGAAAGAATGTATGAATTTTTAGATAAATTAGTAAATGTATCTTTACCTCGTGTAAGAGACTTTAGAGGTGTATCAAATAACTCATTCGATGGAAGAGGAAATTATACTTTAGGTGTTAAAGAACAATTAATCTTCCCTGAAATTGATTTTGATAAAGTAAACAAATTAAGAGGAATGGATATCGTATTCGTAACAACAGCTAAAACTGATGAAGAAGGTCATGAGTTATTAGCTCAATTAGGAATGCCTTTCCATAAATAAGGAGGACTTAATAAATGGCTAAAACATCAATGAAAGTGAAACAACAACGTCCTCAAAAATATAAAGTACGTGAATACACACGTTGTGAACGTTGTGGTAGACCACATTCAGTAATTAGAAAGTTCAAACTTTGCAGAATTTGCTTCCGCGAATTAGCTTATAAAGGTGAAATTCCTGGTGTAAAAAAAGCAAGTTGGTAATGATAAAATAATCCGTATTGGAAGGAGGACACGCAAATGGTAATGACAGATCCAATTGCAGATATGTTAACAAGAATCCGTAACGCAAATAATACGTTAAAAGAAGAAGTAAGTATTCCTACTTCAACATTAAAAGTTGGAATTGCTGAAATCTTAAAAAATGAAGGGTTCATTAAAGGATATAAAGTTGAAGGCGAAGGTGCTGAATCAAACATTATTATCACTTTAAAATATAGAGGAAAAGATAAAGTAATCACTGATTTAAAAAGAATTTCTAAACCAGGGTTACGTGTATATGCAAAAGTAAACGAAATTCCTAGAGTATTAAATGGTTTAGGTATTGTTATTCTATCAACTTCACAAGGTTTAATGACTGATAAAGAAGCTAGAGCTAAACAAGTTGGTGGAGAAGTATTAGCATATATCTGGTAATAAAAAAATTATACAGGAGGTATAACTGATGTCTCGTATCGGTAATAAAATTATCACTGTACCTGAAGGAGTAACTGTTGAAATCGCTGATGATAACACAGTAACAGTTACTGGATCAAAAGGGACTTTAGTGAAACAATTTTCTCCAGCAATTTCATTCAAACAAGAAGGTAATGAAATTACTGTAGTAAGAAGTAGTGAAGAAAAACATGTAAAACAATTACATGGTACAACAAGAGCTTTACTTGCTAACATGATCGAAGGTGTTCATAATGGATATTCTAAAACATTAGAAATCGTTGGTATTGGATACCGTGGTCAAATGAAAGGAAATACATTAGTATTAAATATCGGTTTCTCACATCAAGTTGAAATCGAAGCTGAAGAAGGAGTTAAAGTTGAAACTCCAAATCCAAATACTATCGTAGTTTCTGGAATTGATAAAGAACGTGTTGGTCAAATGGCTGCATTAATTAGATCTAAGAAAAAACCTGAACCTTATAAAGGAAAAGGTATCAAATATAGTGATGAAAGAATCATCAGAAAAGAAGGAAAAACTGCTGGTAAGAAGTAGTCTAAGAGTAAGAAAGGAGCTATCTTTATGGCTAAATTACAATCTCGTAATGATGTACGTTTAAAACGTCATGCTAGAGTTCGTAGAAAAATTAGTGGAACTCCAGAATGTCCACGTTTAAATGTTTTCCGTTCAAATGCTCATATTCACGCTCAAATTATTGATGATGTCAATGGTGTTACATTAGTTAGCGCATCAAGCGTTGAAATGAAATTAGAAAACGGTGGAAACATTGCTGCTGCAACTGCAGTAGGTAAAGAAATTGCAGAAAGAGCAATTGCAAAAGAAATTAAAAATGTAGTATTTGATCGTGGTGGATATATTTATCATGGTCGTGTAAAAGCATTAGCAGAAGCTGCTAGAGAAGCTGGATTAGAATTCTAGAAGGAGGTCAATATGGAACAACGTAAACCAAGAACTAACAATGGTGAAAGAAAACCAAGAAGAAATGGTCAAAGAAGAGCACCAAGAAGAGAAGAAAAAGAATTTGAAGAACGTGTTGTTACTATTAACCGTGTAACAAAAGTAGTAAAAGGTGGACGTAGAATGCGTTTTGCTGCTTTAGTTGTTATTGGAGATAGAAAAGGTAGAGTTGGATTTGGTACTGGTAAAGCTAACGAAGTACCTGATGCAATCAGAAAAGCATGTGAAAATGCTAAACGTAATGTTATCAAAGTACCTTCTGTACATGGTACTATTCCTCATGAAGTAAACGGTGTTTACGGATCAGGAAATGTATTTATTAAACCAGCATCTCAAGGTACTGGAATCATCGCTGGTGGACCAGTTCGTGCTGTTGTTGAATTAGCTGGTTACCGTGATATCTTATCTAAATGTATTGGTTCTAGAACACCAATCAACATGGTAAGAGCAACAATGCAAGGATTAGCTTCATTAAAAACAGTTAATGAAGTTGCTGAATTAAGAGAAAAAACTGTTGATGAAATTTTTGGATAGGAGGCAAACAAAATGGCAAAAGTAAGTATTACACTTAAAAAGAGTCCAATTGGTTGCTTACCAAATCAAAGAAAGACTCTTAAAGCTTTAGGTTTAACTAAAATTAATAAAACTGTTGAATTAGAAAATAACCCTACTACTCAAGGTATGATTAGAGTAGTTGGACACCTAGTAACAGTTGAAGAAAAATAATAGGAGGTGTAACAATGAAACTTCACGAATTACAATATACTGAAGGTGCTCGTAAAGCAAGAAAACGTGTTGGACGTGGTACAAGTTCAGGAAATGGTAAAACAGCAGGTAGAGGTCAAAAAGGTCAAGGAGCTAGATCTGGTGGAGGTAAAAAGCCAGGATTCGAAGGTGGACAAACTCCATTATTCATGCGTTTACCTAAAAGAGGATTTACAAACTTTACTCGTAAAGAATATGCTATCGTAAATCTTGAAACTTTAAATAAATTTGAAGATGGTGCAACAGTTAACGCTGCTGCGTTAAAAGAAGCAGGAATCATCAAAAAAGAATTAGATGGTGTTAAAGTATTAGGAAATGGAGCTATTGAAAAGAAATTAACTGTTCAAGCTGCTAAATTCTCTAAATCAGCTGTTGCCGCAATTGAAGCTGCAGGTGGAAAAACTGAGGTGATTTAAGATGTTAACTTTTTTGAAGAATGTATTCAAAAAGGGTGAGCTTCGTCGAAAAGTCATTTTCACACTTGGAATTTTATTCGTGTACCGTTTAGGTGCAGGAATTACAATTCCAGGTGTTAATGTAGGTTCATTAAGTAGTAGTGATGCTACAAATGGAATTTTCGGAATCATGAATTTACTTGGTGGAGGTACCTTGGAAAGATTTTCTCTTTTCGCTTTAGGTGTTTCACCATACATTACATCATCTATTATAATTGAATTATTATCGATGGATGTTATTCCAGCGTTAACACGCTGGCGTAAAGAAGGTAACACAGGTAAGAAGAAAAAAGACCGTGTTACTCGTGTATTAACTTTATTATTAGCTGCGTTACAAGGTGGAGTTTTAACTTATGCCTTTGATACAAGTTATAATATATTAGTTGATACTTCAATCTGGTCATATATTTATGTAGTGCTCATTATGATGGCTGGAAGTATGTTAGCTATTTGGTTAGGTGATCAAATTACTCAAAAAGGAATTGGTAATGGTGTTTCATTACTAATCTTTACAGGAATTGTTTCAAACTTACCAAATGCATTCTTAACAACTTATGATAACCTCGTCACTTATGATAGTGGAATGTGGTTAGATATTGCTTGGTATGTATTATTTGTTGTGGTTTATCTTTCAATTGTAGTCTTTGTAGTATTTACTGAAGGCGCAATAAGAAAAATCCCAGTCAATTATGCATCTAGTACAAGTGTAACAATGAGAACTAGGGAACAAACACATATGCCTATTAAAATTAATAGTTCAGGTGTTTTACCAGTAATCTTTGCTTCTTCAGTACTAGCAGCACCAAGAACAATAGTAAGTTTCATGAAAGCATCTAGTACAACTAAGATGATAAATACTATATTTAATTATCAAGAACCTGTTGGTTTCTGTTTATATATTTTAATGATTATAGGATTTACTTTCTTTTATTCAAACTTACAAATTGATGCTGAAAAAATTAGTGATGATTTGAAGAAAAATGGTGGATCAATACCTGGTGTAAGAACTGGTATTGAAACTAAGAACTTCATTAAAAGAGTTCTTAATCAAGTAACTGTTGCTGGTTCGCTTACTTTATGTATTATTGCTGCAATTCCAATTATTACTCCAATTATTTGGACACAAACTGAAAATGCAAACCTATCACTTGGTGGTACTGGTTTGATTATCGTTACAGGAGTTGCACTTGAAACAGTAAAACAAATCAAAACATATATTACTAGAAAAGAATATCATGGTTATATTCGTAAATAATAATGATTTCTTTTATGGATTCATAAATATCTAAAGAAATAAATTAATTTTGAAGAAGCAGTTATCAAAGTTAAGAAGTTATGTTTAACGTCTTTATGATATCGATGAAAGCCTGGAGGTTTATTAATGATAATTACTAAAGATGATAGAGAAATTGAATTAATGACTGAAGCAGGTAGAATTGTTGCTTTAGTTCATGAAAAATTGAAAGAAGTTATTGTACCGGGAATAACTACTAACGAAATTGATCAAATTTGTGATAAAATAATTAGGGAACATGGTGCAACACCTTCCTTTCTACATCTTTATGGTTTTCCAAATAGTGTATGTACTTCAATTAATGAAATTGTAGTACATGGAATACCTAGTAATAGAAAGCTAAAAGATGGAGATATTATTTCAGTTGATGTTGGAGCATGTTACAAAGGATATCATGGTGACAGTGCTTGGACTTATGCAGTAGGAAATGTAAGCAATGAAACAAAAAGACTTATGAATGTTTGTGAAGGTGCTTTATTTGCTGGATTAGAACAAGTAAGACCAGGAGTTAGACTTTCTGATATTTCACATGCAATTGAAGAATATCTTACTAAAAACGGATGTACTACTCCTCGTGATTATACTGGTCATGGGATTGGAACAAACGTTCACGAAGATCCCGCTGTTCCTAATTACGGAGCTCCTGGGAGAGGTCCTAGATTAAAAAAAGGTATGTGTTTGGCTATTGAACCAATGGCACATTTAGGAGCAAAAGAAACAGTTACTCTTGATGATGGGTGGACTGTTATTACAAAGGATCATTCGTTAGCTGCTCATTATGAACATACAATCGTCATTACTGATGACGGTTATAGAATTCTTACAAAACTTTAATAAAAGGAGTTGAAGAACGATGGCAAAAAAAGATGACGTTATTGAAGTAGAAGCTACTGTTTTAGAAACATTACCAAATGCAATGTTTAAAGTGGCTTTAGAAAATGGAGTGGAAATTCTTGCTCACGTTTCTGGTAAAATCCGTATGCACTACATTCGCATTTTACCGGGGGATAGAGTTACCGTTGAAATATCTCCATATGATTTAACACGTGGGCGAATTACATTTAGACATAAATAAAAAATCTTCCAAAAGGAGGTAGACAGGATGAAGGTAAGACCATCTGTAAAACCAATGTGTGATAAATGCAGAGTAATTAAAAGAAAAGGGCGCGTAATGATTATTTGCGAAAACCCAAAACATAAACAAAGACAAGGTTAGTATTTAGGAGGAAACAAAATGGCTCGTATTGCAGGTGTAGATATCCCACGTGATAAACGTGTTGTTATCTCATTAACTTATGTATATGGTATCGGTAAATCTACAGCTAAAGAAATCTTAAAAGCTACTGGTATCAGTGAAGATATAAGAGTTAAAGATTTAACTGAAGAAGAAGTTACAAAAATCAGAAAAGAAGTTGAAAAAATTAAAGTTGAAGGTGACTTACGTAGAGAAGTTCAATTAAACATCAAACGTTTAATGGAAATCGGAAGCTACAGAGGTATGCGTCACCGTAAAGGACTTCCTGTTCGTGGTCAAAAAACTAAAACTAATGCTAGAACTCGTAAGGGTAAAGCTAGACCAATCGCAGGAAAGAAAAAATAATAGGAGGTTGAAAGGAAATGGCTAGAGTAAAACAAACACGTGGTAAAAAACGTGTAAGAAAAAATATTGCAAAAGGTGTTGCACACGTTCATTCTACTTTCAATAATACTATTGTAACAATTACTGATGAACATGGTAATGTATTAACTTGGTCAAGTGCTGGAGCATTAGGTTTCAAAGGATCAAGAAAATCAACACCATTTGCTGCACAAATGGCATCAGAAGCTGCAGCTAAAGCTTCTATGGAACATGGAGTAAAAACTGTAGATGTAAATGTAAAAGGTCCAGGACCAGGACGTGAAGCAGCAGTTAGAGCTTTACAAGCTGCTGGATTAGAAGTTACTTCAATTAATGATGTAACACCAATTCCACATAACGGTTGTCGTCCACCAAAACGTCCTCGTGGATAGTATTATTGTAGTAAATTAGAATACAAAACATTCCTATAGAGGAGGGAACATATGCATAAATTCGAAAAAGCAAACTTTAATATAGATCATTATGACGAAACTGAAAATTATGGTAAGTTCGTCATTGAACCATTAGAAAGAGGATTTGGTATTACTTTAGGTAATGCCTTAAGAAGAGTATTACTTTCTTCTTTACCTGGTTCTGCTGTTTATGCAATCAAAGTTCAAGGAGCAATCCATGAATTTTCCGCAATTGATGGTGTCGTTGAAGATGTCACAGCAATGATTTTAAATATTAAGAAATTAGTTTTTGATGTAGACAGTGAAGACACTGCTACAATGATTATTGATGTAAAAGGTCCTGCTACTGTAACTGGTGCTGATATTCAATGTCCAGCTGAAGTCAAAATGATTTCAAATGACATGGTAATTGCACATGTTGCAGAAGGTGGTCACTTATATATGGAATTATTTGCTAAAAAAGATCGTGGATATGTATCTGCTGATCAAAATAAAGTAAATATTAACACTCTTGGTGTTATTCCAACAGATTCAATCTTTTCACCAATTGAAAAAGTTGCTTACTCTGTAGAACCAACTCGTGTTGGAGAAAGTGCTAAGTATGATCAATTAGTATTAGAAGTTGAAACTAATGGTTCGCTAAAACCATTTGAAGCTATTTCATTAGCAGCAAAAATTTTAGTTGAACATTTAAATATGTTTGTTGAATTAACTGATATGGCTATGAATATGGAAGTTATGTCTGAAACTCAAAATGATACTACAAATAAAGTATTAGATATGACTATCGAAGAATTAGATTTATCTGTTCGTTCATATAACTGTTTAAAGAGAGCTGGTATTCAAACAGTTCAAGATCTTGCTTCTAAATCAGAAGATGACATGATTAAAGTAAGAAACTTAGGTAAAAAATCATTAAAAGAAGTTAAAGAAAAATTAATTGAATTAGGTTTAGGATTTAAACCTATCGATTAATTCAGAATACTCGAAAAGGAGCGTTAATCTCATGGCTAAAAATAGAAAATTAGGACGCACTTCAGATATTAGAAAATCTATGTTACGTAGTTTAGCTACTGAAGTTATTGTATACGGAAAAGTTGAAACAACTGTAACAAGAGCTAAAGAAGTTCGTAGTGTTGTTGATGAATTAATTACTTTAGGTAAACGTGGAGACTTACATGCAAGAAGACAAGCTGCTGCAGATATGCACAAAGTTGTTGATGAAGCAACTGGAAAAACAGCTGTTCAAATCTTATTTGATGACGTTGCACCTAAATTCAAAGATGTTAATGGTGGATATACTACTATCTTAAAAACATATAACCGTAAAGGTGATAATGCACCAATGGCAATCTTATCATTAACTAAATAATGATGTTGGACTGAAGAAATTCAGTCCTTTTTTATCTATTAAGAATTTGGATGCGTCAGAAAAAATAGTATATAAAAACTCA
>NZ_JAJDKB010000053.1:0-15077 GCF_020589955.1 Faecalibacillus sp. TM498 | reverse complement strand
ATCAATATACCAATGATATTGAATTACTAGCAAAAAATAAGATAGAAGATATTACTCAGTTAGATTCTTATCAAGAAAACAAACAAGATGAACTAGACTATCTCATTAAACAAAGACAACAATGTTACTACTACAGACGAAACTCAAAAGATGAAGATGAAAAAGAAATGTGGTCAACTAAGGCTAAAGAATTTACACCACAAATTAAAAGCTTAAGATTTGAAATCAAATCATGTAAGCGAATAAGAGAAAGAAGTATTCAAAAAGATATAGAAAAATTAGCGATGAAGAAAATAAAACAAAGAGAAAGCAGGAATGAAAGATGAAAGAAATAGAATATATTCAAGTTGGGGATTATCAATTACCAAACTTAAAAGTAGAAGAAATGCATTTAAATCGCTTTGGAAGAGCAAAGCTAGATTATTTAAAGAAACATGATTATGGACTATATTTCAAATTACTTACAAAAAATGAATTAAAAGATTATCTGTTAAAAGTACAAAAAGAAGCTGATGATTTATATGACAGATTGGTTGAAGAATATAAAGTCAAATGGAATGTTACTGAAGAACTTAAAAAAAAGAATCAAATTAAATGGGTCTTAATGATGAATAACATTAATAATTGTGTATATGAAATTATTAATAAAGAGATTATTAAAATTTAGGATAGTATAAAATAAAAACCAATTCGGATTATCCATGAATTGGTTTTTATTTGGTTACCCTTTTATTTTTGTTAATGCTAAGATAAATTTCCAGATGGGCTACATGTGAGTGTGACAGTTCTTGTAACGGTTACGCCTGGTGCATGTCCTGTAACACTAGCTATGGCTTTGTTGCCACTTTTTGAAGCTTTTTTATTACTTAATGACCACATAGAAGATGGCTTTGTTGTACTTACAGTAGCTTTTGTACAAGTACATGAAGAACCATTATAAGAAAAAGTTCCAGTTACCGAAATAGACCACATAACTTCTCCAGATGCATTTTTGTATTTTTCTGTTTTTGTACCGCTCTTGCTGCTTCTTGCTAATGTATTTATGTTTGAAACAATTGTTGTTTCAATATAATCACCATTTGATAAATATTCGATACTCATGTTTTCTTCAAGAGCATTTACTGGAATGATGGTAGTAATCATCATAAATGCAATGAAGATAGATGTGATTATTTTTTTCATAGTTTCCTCCATTTTTTAATTATCAGAAATGGTTGTTTCAATTTCATATATGATGGAATTTTTAGCATCTTGCATATAGCTGTACCAAAGAACCCCAAACCAAATCGCTAAAATTGTGCAGATTACTGAGAAGAATATAAGAAATTTTTGTAAAATTGTCTTTAATTTCATTCTTTTAATAAGATCGTTTTCATCGCTGCTTTGTATATATTCTACAACAATGTCTTTAGGTTCTCCAAATTGTTGAACAATATCGTCGTATGAACATTGTGGGTGATCATCTAAATATTCATTTAAGTGTTTTTTTAATTCACTTACATAAAATTTTTCCTTTTTAGTATGCATAGGCATAATTGTCCAAATATTTTTAATATATTTTTTAATATTATTCATAAGCTTCCCCCAAAGATTCTTTAATAACATTGTGAATACCATCAACAGCGTTATTAAACTCATTAATCATTTCTGATAATTTTTCTTTACCTTTTTCTTCTATGTGATAATAAACTCTTACCTTACGGTCGATTACTTTTTCGTAATTTGAAATATAATTCTCATCTTGTAATTTATACAAGATAGGATACATGGTCCCTTCCTTAATATCTATTAATTCATGGGAATATGTTTTAATTTGCTTTGTAATTTCATAACCATAACAATCTTGTTTGGCAATTATACATAGAAGTAACATATCTAATTTAAAAAAATTATTTTTTCTAGCCATATTAATACTTCCTTAACGTTAAGATAACTATATTATAATATACATTTAAAAAACATCAATACATAGATAAACTATGTACAAACAATATAATATGTGTTACTTTATAAATGTGAAAACGTTTTCAAAAAATAGAGAGAAAGGAAAAAATAATATGAAAAAAAAGAAACAAACATTACTTAAATTGATTAGTTCTTTTGCGATCATTGGTATGTCAATAACTGGAATATATGCAGCATCCTATAGTTATACACAAAGTGATACTGTTAGTTCAAGTGTTGGCTCAGCAAAAGTAAAATGCTCAGCTACCTATTATAGTAGTGGAAATACAAGATGGAATAGATCATGGGGAACTGTTTCTACAAATGGACTTAAAGCAACTTATATTTCTTCTACTATGACGATACCTTCAGATCCGTATATGAATACAACAGGGACAATTTCGATGACAAATTATAATTACAAAACTGCTAACGCAAAAAAAACATTTAAGTATAAATTCGATGGTTCTAAAGTTGTAGGTAATTATTAACAAAATCAGATACTTAAGTCATTAAGTATCTGATAAATTTTCTTCATAGACCACCTGAAACATTTATAAAGTTCGATTGACATAGTCGATTAAAAATTCTTGTATTAATATTGGAATTTAATTTTTAAAAATTATTTTTAGTTGTCAAGTGTGTCAGATGGTCTATGAAATAAATTTTTATATGAGGAGATGTCAAATGGAATTTAAATATAAAGATATCGTTTTTAATAATAAATTGGTATTAAATAAGGGATGCATAGAATTTAATAAAGGACAGATCACAATTATTACTGGTGAAAGTGGCAGTGGAAAAACAACCTTATTTAGGTTGATGACAAAAGGCAATGATGGTTGGAAAGATTTAGATTTATATCAAAATGTATCAACTTGCCCACAAGAACCTGTATTTTTAGAAGGACTAACGATAAGAGAACATATTGAATATATAGAAAAACTGACAGATTGTCATATAAGTCTTGATAATTATGTTGAAAAACTTCATTTGAATGAATTGATGGATATGTATCCTTCACAACTTTCTGGCGGAGAACAAAAAAGAGTAGCATTTTTATTGTGTATGGCTAAAGATGTAGATATTTATATTTTAGATGAACCAACATCATCTTTAAATAACGCCTATTCTAAAATATATTGTGACATATTAAATTTACTTATAGAAAAAGGGAAAGGTATTGTATTATTTACACATGATGAGAAGTTATTATCTATAGGAAATATAAAATATCATATCAAGGATAAAATATTAAACACAGTATCAAACGAGAAGAAAGAAACTGAATATAGCCTATCTCAACATATTAGTAAAAATCTTAATAAAACATCTCCTGCTTTTTTTACAATGAGAAAAAAGCAAAAAATATATGTAAAAATACTTCATTTTATGATTACATTTTCTATTGCAATGGTAGCTTTTGGTTATAGCTTTAGTAGGGATGTACTAGACATTCACCATTCATATTCACAAAAAATATCATCAAATGAAATAACTGTCTATAAATCAACAGCACAAGCTATTCATGATGGCGTAGCTGATTATACATTTAATCATGAGGTTCCTCTTAAAGACAAAGACATCAAAAAAATAGCAAATTTGGATAATATAGAAACGGTTGAATGGCGTTATGATTGTTTAGAACCTAATTATGAATTTAATGAAGATATTAAAGAAGTATCCTATGATCCCGAAAATGCAAAGCATGATTATACAATTTCAATCATAAAAAATGAACAAGAACTCGCACAAGTTAATATAGAAGATAATATTACAGTATCCACTTATATAAAAAATCATAAGCAATCAAAAAATATAGAAATAGATTTTAAAAATGAAGGTGTTTATATTTCTAGAAACGTTGCAGATATGATTAAAAAAAGTATTAATATTTCTAAAGATGATGAATTAAAAGGAGTGTACTTAACATTTGATATATCTGTACCTTTGTACAATACTCATGGAAGATGGATGGGTATAACAGATGATGAAGAGTCAATGTATATATATAGTGTAACTGTAACTCATGAATCAGTATCACTTCCTATAGCTGGGATTTTAAATTGGAGTTCTTTCGGATTAAATAACACTTATAGCAATTCTCTTTATGTTGAACGAGATATAGTTGAGAATATGATTGAAAAGCATAAAAAAACAGAAGATAGAAAATTATATGTTATAGGTGTAAATTATGATAAATATTATGAAAATGAACTTCCTAAAGATTTTGATGGTGAAGTCAATAGAGTATTTGAGGATAGCGTCTGGCAACCAACTGCTTTATCTGTTTATGTAGATGGTTCAGAAAATGTTTATACAGTTGCACAAAAATTATCTGATATGGGATATTATGTTGATAATGAATCTATCGATAGTGAAGCAATTAATAGAGGAATTGTATCATTGATGAATGTCTTTTATTATGGCTCGTTTATCATAAGTGCAATTATTGTTATTTATGCTGCAAGTATTTTGTTTGTACAAAGAAAACAAAATGCAAGGATCAACGAATATTTTAAACAGCTTGGGTTGAGTGAATTTGATATATTGAAGATAAGAAAACACTATTATTTATTGAACGTTTTTCATGAATTCAAAAAACTTATGTTAATATTGATTGTTTTATTTGGCTTAAGATCAATAAAAATACATGCTTTATTTTTTCCAAATATAATATCAATTATTTTAGCAATTGTTCTTCATATGATTTGCCACTATATCTTACCTCAATTATTTGACAAGTTGAAAAATGATTGAAATTAAAGATATTGAAATTGTTTATGATGATTATATCATATTAAATAAAACGGATATTGATATTCCTGAACATGCTATTACTTTAATAAGAGGGATTAGTGGCAGTGGAAAGACATCTTTATTATATCGTATAGGACTGATAAGTGAGGATGATCATTTTTACTATAATATATATGAAGACATCCAAGATGATGATAAAAAAAGTATTTTAAGAAGAGAATATATTAGCTTTGTTTTACAGGATAACAGTTTATTTGAACAGTATGATGTATTAGGAAATATGCAGTTATATGCAGCTTTTCATAATAAAAGATACAGTGAAGAAAAATATCGTCAAATTTTAAAAAGTGTTAATCTAGATATACCATTACACCAATCAATTCAGACATTATCAGGAGGGCAAAAACAAAGAGTCGCCATAGCCTGTGCATTATGTAAAGATACAGAAATTATAATTTTAGATGAGCCAACTAGCTTTTTAGATAAAGAAAATGAGATGCTGGTTTTTGATACTTTGAAACATATTTGTGATACTTATCAAAAAACGATTATTATTTCAAGTCATAGTGATTATGCTATGTCGATTGCAGATCAAATATATGAGATTCAAGATAAAGAAATTAAAAAAGTTAAACATGATAATGAGAAAGATATTTATATTCAAAAAACAAAAAAGCATCAGTTGAAATTATCGTTTTATATTTCTTATATCAAATATTTTTTAAAAAAATATAAAAAAATTGAATTGGGAATGGTATCTATTATATCAATAGCTTTACTATTAATGAATATATTGATTATCTATACTGATTATTCAACCAATAAAAGTATAGAAAGCTATCAAAGTTTATCAGAAAATCAGATGTTTATCACAAAAGATAATGCAAATACAACCATTGATTCATCTTTAGTACCTTTTATCTTTAAACTTGATAAAGAAAATACTGGAGTCTATCCTTATATTCAAACACAAGTTCAAATCAATGATAACCTATATCAAGTTGTGCCCTTGTTTGAACAAAATGATTTATCTCATCAAAAGCTGATTGAATATGATAGTCAATCTATATATTTAAGTTATTATTGTTATCGAGAATTAGCTGATAACAATATTAATCCTGAATCATTAGAAGTTAGTTTTGTTGTATCAGCAAACAACGATCTATATAAAGATACAAAAACATATCCTATAGGTGGAGTTTTAACAAAGAATAACAAATGTCACTATTTTAAAGGTGAAAATAGGTATGTTTATTGTAGCTTTCAGTTATTACAACAAATTTATAATGAGTGTCATATCGATAAATTAGATTCATATCAGGGATATACTGTTTTTGTTGATGATTATGATGGATATGTTACACTTTATGATGAATTGAAAGATAAAGGGATAGGTATTCATCTTTTCTTTGATAATATTGATGAAATAAATGAGTTGAAAAAAATAAATGTAATAATAAAAATGATTATTATAGCTATGAGTTTTATTTTAATAATTGTTTTATTCAATATTATAGAAATACAGTATTTTAGAAAAAGAAATAAAGAATTTATGATGTTGAAAATGAATGGGATAAGTCATAAGCAATTAAGAAATATGACAATGATAGAAATAATTTTTCAATGTCTTATAGCTTTATTGTTAAATATGGTAATTATTGGTATTTTATATAATATAACAATAACAATGAATGTCATATTATCGGTAGCTTGTGTTTTTGCAATAGTGATTATTAGTACATTTATTCAAAATTTATATATAAAAAAAATCTCAGTAGAAAAGATTTTAAGAAGTTAAAAAATGAGAAATTAATTAAAACAATGGATAATGATTGAACAAGTTGGATTTTAAATAAATAGATTTAGTCGAGATTCAGTTTAAATTCTTTAAAAGAATGACATCATTTTGACATCAAAAAATTATTAAAATAAAAATAATAGACAGAAATGATGAATAAAATGTGTAAAAATAGACAAAATATAAAGAAAAATAATACAAATAGAATATACGTTATCATACGTTGGTGAATAATTTTAAAGAGTATAATTACTATAAAAAATAAAGCTCATAAATGCTAGAAAACATAGTGTTTATGAGCTTTTCGTATTTATTTTTAACATCCTCGCATACGCCATATTTGGTCTGTACAATCTTCTATAGTAAGAGAAGCTTTATTTTAAATGAAATTTAAAAAAGTATTTTCGTTTAAGTTTTCTTGTTCTAATGTTCCCATAATTCCAGCCATGCTGATACGATCAATGCCCAAATCATTCAATAAGTGAATTATTTTTCGTTGAGTTTCATTTATTTTTTTATGTTTTTTGCCTCCTAACTCATTGCCGAATCTATCTAACCATTCCTCATAATTGTTGATTTTAGTATGGATGATAGGATCATAGTTTTCAATATAAATTTAAAACAAATAATAAAGAAAGTTGTTTTTGAATAGAGGACATTTCATAAAAGTCCTCCTAATATTATCTTTATATAGTACATATGTTGAATCTCCTTTCAACATATATATTCGCTAGAAAATAATAAACAAGAAGAATATAAAGAAGAAAAACCTGCCAAAAGAATCTATCAAAGACTAAAAGAAGTAAGTGAAGTAGACTATATACGCTTTGAATTAGAAGAAAAAGAAACACATATCTTTGATAGTAAAGTAGGTGGTGCTTATTATGTGCCTAGAGATCAAAATCTTCCAGTAAATCAAAAAACGGGAGCACCTTTATATTTATTAGCACAAATAAATTTTGAACAAATACCTCATATAAAAGATTTTCCAGAAAAAGGATTACTTCAAATCTTTATTAGTGGAGATGATGGCGTTTATGGATTAGACTTTGATAATGAATATAGTCAATCAGGGTGGTGTTTACGTTATTTAGAAGAAGTACCAAAATTAGTAGATGAATCAAGTATTTATAAGTTTCAATATAGCGAAGATACAGAACTTCCATTAGAAAAAGATACAACTTTTTTATTAAAGGCTCATTTAGATAAACAAGTCATCACAATGAATGATATTCACTTTGATGAAGTTGTTGATACTTATTTAGATGAAAACTTAAAAGAAGTCATGCAAGATGATGAGGTAATGGATGAATTAAATGATTTGTTTACCTTGATTCCTTGTCAAATAGGAGGATATCCTTTCTTCACACAATATGATCCTCGTCAAGAAGATAGTAATGAAGTATTGTTATTTCAACTTGATTCACAAGATCATATTTTATGGGGCGATTCAGGTGTCGGTAATTTCTTTATTTCAAAAGAAGATTTAAAAAATAAAGATTTTAGTCATGTTCGCTATTATTGGGATTGTTATTAAATGCATATTGTTTGCTTAATAGAGAAAAATAGTTTATATTATAAATAGGAATAATTACTACTTATAGAAAAGAGGAAAAGGCTATGAATCAAAAATTTTATATTTGTAAACACTGTGGAAATGTGATTGAAAAAGTAGAAGATAAAGGAGTCCCTGTGGTATGTTGTGGCGAAGTTATGAAAGAGCTTCAAGCAGGAATTGAAGATGCTGCATTTGAAAAACATATTCCTGTTTATACAGTGGAAGGAGATACCGTTCATGTATTTATTGGAGAAGTAGAACATCCAATGACAGCAGAACATTGGATTGAATGGGTTTCTTTGAAAACAGATAAAGGTATTCAAAGAAAATATCTAAAACCAGGAGAAAAACCAAGTGTTGATTTTAAAATCTTAGAAGGTGAAGAAGTAGAAGAAGTGTATGCTTACTGTAATCTTCATGGATTATGGAAAAAATAATGAAGCTATAAAAAGACCAAAAATGGTCTTTTTATATGTATTCTATTAACAGTTCAATTATAATTATCATTTGATAAATAGTTTTTCGTATATTAATTCTTAATAACATCTAAACAGATAATGGTAAGCTTGTTATTCAATTTATGACATATGCTTATATACAAAATGTTATTATTCAAATGATTATGACTTTTTTAACAAAATCAGTTACAACAATGGCATTTATTATGATTAATATGAAAGTTATTGCAACTATTATTGATGGAACGCACCAAATGAGTGCTTTATCAATTGTTTCAACATTCAAAAGTTTTAGTTCGATTATTTTCCAAGCTATTGCAGATTATTTGATTGATTTATATTCATATCAATTTTTCTTTGGTTTCCTTTTTATTTGTGCAACCGTTGGTTTAGTATTATGTATGCTTTATAAAATACCAAGTGTGAATGAACATCGTTTATTTGATTAAAAAGAGCTTCGAATTGAAGCTCTTTAAAATGGACCCTGTAAAACGGACACAAGAAAAAAAGTACTTTGGTGCTTAGTCCAGTAACAAAATGTCAATAGTTTTTTAATCACTTTTTCAAAAAAAGGCAAAAAAAGAACGTATAGATTATTTCCATACGCTCTAAACGGGAAGTTGTAAATATCATTTTACATTTTTATATGAAATCACAATATGACTTGGTGCAAATAATACTGATGCAATAATCAATAGCACTGACCTACTCATAATCCCACTAAACAAGAACAACATTGAAGGAATAATAGAAAGTGCTAATGCTCTGAAAACGCTGTTTTTCTTAAAACATATAATCCAAATAGCACAATAAAACATTACCAATATGGTATCTACAATCAAATATAGTACAAATGCTTCGTCAGACCACCACCCGAACCAAGTTCCCGGAATATTGATTATCATGAATCCGAAACAACCCAATCTCCCTACTTGTTCTGTAACCTCAACATATTTATTGTTCCACTTATTATCAAATCCATCTTTGCACTTAATCGCAAATACAACATTGGGTATCATAATGACTGCAATAAAAATCAGCCCAAAAACATTAAACCATTCCATATTATCTACCATCACAATCTTCGATTTTCTCAATTCTCCAAACTTGAATTTTCAAATTAGTCTTTGCAAATAACCTTTGAACCTTCACCGTCAATTACAATTCCTTGACGGTTGTTAATTGGGCATAGATTCAAATCCGAAAACTCAGTCATTATTTTCTCGGTAACTTTCTTAAATGGTGCTGTAAGATAATGCGGAAGAACATAGAAATCAATCAAATCAAGCCCTGCATCATCTTCTTGTGAGTAGTCCTCTGGCTTTTCATCCATTTGCTGGATATATTGGATGCTTGGAGCACATATAATTGCGCCTGCCGACTCGCCAATCATCAATTTTCCATTTGCCAATTCCTTTTTCAGCAGCCCATCAGTTCCCGTTTTACGGAGCCAATCCATAAGAAAAAAAGAATTTCCGCCGGTAAAATATATCACATCTGAATCTTCAAAAACAGACTGTATCGTTGAATAAGCCTCCGTTGAAATATCAATTTCAGTTACGATTGCTCCCAACTTTTTGAATAATTTTCGAGCCGAGCCGACATAACCGGTGTAGCCTTCACGCAGTGAAGCTGTTGGAATAAATGCGACTTTCTTATTTTCAATTTCTTCCTTTATCAGACTTCCTACACTTGAAAAATGCGAACATAAAAATAGTTTCATCAATATTCTCCTTTATAAATTCCGATTTGTTACTCACAGGATATCATATTTTTTCTTCAATTACATCCACCTAATTTTAATACACTGCCTGTCGACTTGCTTCTGTAACCAGCATCCAGTTTCGTAGGCTACCTATATATATTCTTTTCATTTTTACTTGCAAAAAGCCTTGTGATCGCAGCACTTTTTTATCGTAAAAAGCGTTGATAATCCAGAATTACGCTTCCAATTGAAGATGGAGATTTAGAAATTATTAAAGAAGGTACGGTTGAATTCTTATCATTCTCTTACTATATGTCACAAGTTGTAGCTTCTAATCCAGAAGATTATGAAGGAGCAGGTGGTGGAAACTTATCGCTTGGTATTTAAGTGCATCTGACTGGGGATGGAAAATTGATCCAACAGGACTTAGAAATGCTTTAGATAGATTATATGATCGTTATCAAATGCCATTATTTGTTGTAGAAAACGGTTTAGGAGCATTTGATACAATTGAAGAAGACGGATCAATTCATGATACTTATAGAATCAATTATTTAAGAGATCATATTAAAGCTATGGATGCCGCTGTTAATGAAGATGGTGTTGACTTAATGGGATATACAATGTGGGGATGTGTTGATTTAGTTTCAGCTTCTACAGGAGAAACAGCAAAACGTTATGGTTTTGTTCATGTTGATAAATACGATGATGGTACTGGAGATTTATCAAGAAGAAGAAAAGATTCATTCTATTGGTATAAAAAAGTAATAGAATCTCATGGAACTGATTTAGATTAAAAAATAACCCGTGGGTCATAAGACTTACGGGTTTTTAATAATCATAATATTGATCTATTTTATCAATAAGTTCTTTATATTTTTTCTTATTTTCTTTAAGCATCACAACATAATAAGTGACATGGGCTTCTTCTTCATCAATTGGCAAAATAATACGATCAGACATCTTTCCTTCTCTTTTAATAGAAAGATTAGAAGTATAAGAAGGAAGAGTAGAAGCTTTCACGATTTCATTAAAAGTAAAACGTTCTTCTTGTAATAAATATTTTGTTTTTGGTGTTTTTTGCATATGTAAATCATGCCAAAAACCAATATTTGAATAAAGTAACATGGTTTGTCCATCTAAATCATGAAACTTAATAGTTTTTTTCTTTGTAAGAGGATGATTTAAAGGCAATGATAATAATAAGTCTTCTTCTACATAAGGAATACAAACATATTGAGAGTCATCAACTTGTTCAGGTGTAATAATTAGTTGATACTCTTTTTCTTTTAATTTTGTAATTAAATCTTTTTGATTAATGACAGCTGTTTGAATTGTTATTTGAGGATAAAGTTCTTTAATTAAAGGCTCAATATCCCACATAGGTGCAGGAGAACAAGTTGCAATAGAAATACGATGAAATGATTGATCATAATCTTGTACATCATTTATCATTGTTTTAATACTTTTAATGATTTTTTGAGCATGCTTAACAGCTAATTCACCATTTTTATTAAGAACAATTTTATTTTTATAATGATCAAAGAGTTCTACTCCTAAATCACTTTCTAATCTTTGCATAGAGCGTGAAAGGGCTGGTTGTGAAATTAATAATTCTTTGGCAGCTTTAGAAATTGTTTTATTTTCAGCAATATAAATAAGTTGTTCAAGTTGATTAAGTTCTATCATATAATGACCTCCTACTATGCGTTTAAATTATAGCACATTTCTTTATTGGTATTGTACTTTTAAGTAATAAAAAAATAAAATATGTATGTAAAAAGGAGAAACTAAAAAATGAAAACATGGTTAATTACAGGATGTTCAAGTGGTATTGGAAAAGGAATTGCGAAAGCTGTTTTAGAAAGTGGGGATCAAGCAATTGTTACAGCAAGAAATAAAGATAAAGTGATGGATATTGTAGAAGCTTATCCAGAAGCGGCTTTAGCTGTTTCTTTAGATGTATGTAGTCAAGATAGTATTAAAAACGCTGTAAAAGAAGCATACGATAAATTTGGAACAATTGATGTTCTTGTTAATAATGCAGGATATGGTTATCGTAGTGCTGTAGAAGAAGGAGAAATCGAAGCAGTTCAAACTTTATATCAAACTAATTTGTTTGGACCAATTGAATTAATTAAAGCCGTTCTTCCTAAAATGAGAGAACAAAAATCAGGCTATATTTTAAATGTGACTTCGATTGCAGCAGCAAGATCCGCTGTAGGTTCAGGATATTATGCTTCAAGTAAAGCAGCCTTAGAATTACTTACAAATGGTTTAATGAAAGAACTTGCTCCATTAGGAATTAAAGCAATGGTTGTTCAACCAGGAGCTTTTAGAACAAGATTCTATGATGGTGAATCTTTACAAGGAACAAAAGCTCAAATTGGTGATTATGAAGCAGTCGTAGGTAAATCAAGACCAGGTAACTTTGAAAACAAACATCAACAAGCAGGTGATCCAGATAAAGCTGGTAAAGTCATTGTAGATGTTGTGCATAATGATGATTTACCAGAAATTTTAACTTTAGGTAAAGCAGCCGTAACAGCAGTTAAATCAACTTTAGAAGCAAAAATTGCAGAATTAGATAAATGGGCTGAAGTATCAGCTTCATGTGATTATGAGGAAGGAAAGTAGAAAGATGAAAAGAGTAAGACTTGGAAAAACAGATATGTATGTTAATGCGATTGGACTAGGATGTATGGGATTAACTCATGCCAGTGGACTTCCAACGCCTAAAGAAGAAGCAGTAGAAATTTTAAGAAAAGCACATGACATGGGATATGATTTCTATGATACAGCTGAATGTTATACAGGAGTTAATCCTGATGGAAGTACAGCTTATAACGAAGAAGTTGTTGGTGAAGCTGTTAAACCATTTAGAAAAGATATTATCTTATGTACTAAATTTGGTGTTAAACATATGGGTGATCACCTTGAATTTGATAGTTCACCAGAAACAATTAGAAAATCCTTAGAAGGATCATTAAAGAAATTACAAACAGATTATGTTGACGTTTATTATCAACATCGTATTGATCCTAAAGTAGAACCAGAAGTTGTTGCTGGTGTGATGAAAGAATTAATTGAAGAAGGAAAAATTAAAGCATGGGGTATTTCTGAAACAAATGAAGAATACTTAAGACGTGCTCATGCTGTATGTCCTGTAACTGTTATTGAAAACAGATATTCAATGATGGCTAGATGGCATGAAAATTTAATGCCTGTATGTAAAGAATTAGGAATCACTTATGTTGCTTTCTCTCCTCTTGCTAATGGGGCACTTACAGGAGCTTATCAATCAAAAAAAGATTTCGGTAGTGGGGAACAAGACTTTAGACCTGATATGCCACAATATAGCGAAGAAGGAATTAAAAAGACAAATGAATTATTAGAAGTTGTCTCTCAAATTGGTGAAAAACATCATGCTACAAATGCACAAATGTCACTTGCTTGGATGATTAATAAATATGATTTCATTATTCCAATTCCAGGATCAAGAAAACTTGATAGACTTCAATCTAACTTTGAAGCAGGTAATGTTGAATTAAGTCAAGAAGAAGTTAAAACAATTGATGATAAATTAAATACAATGGAATTTAAAGTATTTGGAGGTCATTAATGATTCAATTAGATAAAAGGGAAGCTTTTCCCTTTTCTTCTAATCCTTTTGGATTGGTTTATGAAAATGCTATAACTGAAAATAAAGAAAATGAAGTTCAAATACATCCAATTACTTATCAATTAAATGGCATAAAAATTGCTTCTAATATCTATACACCAAAAAACTATAGTAAAGATAAACGATATCCTGCTATTGTTATCGCTGTTCCTAATGGAGCAGTTAAAGAGCAAGCAGCTGGACTTTATGGACAAAGACTTGCTGAAAAAGGATATATTACAATTGTCTCTGATTGCATGTTTTTTGGTGAAAGTGAAGGAATGCCAAGACAACAAGATATTCCTTATTATCGCATAGAAGATATTAGAGGGATGATTGATGCTATCTTCTCATTTCCTGGCGTTGATTCACAACGTATCTATGGTTTAGGTATTTGCGGTGGTGGAGGCTATCTGCTTTCATGTGGACAAATGGATAAACGTTTAAAGAAAATAGCTACTGTCTCTATGTTTAATACGGGAGCGGTTAGGCGTGAAGGCTTTCAAAACAGTCAAGTTGATACCGTGTTAAAAAGACTTCATGAGGTTGCTTCTATTCGAGAAAAAGATTTAAATGAAGATACTTTGATTTATAATGCGAATATGACAGAGATGAAACCAGAAGTAGGGCATCAATTACCAATTGAAATGTATCGTGAAGGTTATGAATATTATGTAGAAACACATTTTCATCCTAATAGTCATTCATGTTTTTTACAAAGAAACTTGATGGATTTGATGGTTTATGATCCAGTTCAATTTATGTATCTTCTTGATCAACCATTATTAATGATGGTTGGAGATCATGCTGATACAAATTATATGAGTGAACAAGCTTTTGAACTAGCGATTACGACAAAAGAAAAAGAACTTTATTATCTTAAGGATGCAACCCATATACAAACGTATTATAAAGAAAGTGTTGTAAAAGAAGCAATTGAAAAATTAGATATATTTTATAAATAAAGTTGGTGAAAAAATGCAAAAAGCAATTATTGTTTGTCTAAGCAAACAAAAAGATGAAATCATAAATCTATTACAACTTAATGATTATTCTTTTGAACCCTTATTATCAAATGAACAACTTTATTTGATAGGTGATATCGAAGAATATCAAATTAATTTATTAATTAATATTATTAAATTATATATGTCTTTTTGACTATCTTTTTATATCTTCTCAAATGTCCGCAA
>NZ_JAJDKB010000052.1:0-15693 GCF_020589955.1 Faecalibacillus sp. TM498 | reverse complement strand
TGTGGAAGTGTAAAAAAACTCGACCTAAAAGACCGAGTTTATACATGTGATTGTGGCTATACTGGAGACAGAGACCATAATGCAGCAATCAACATACTTACAGAAGGATTGAGGATTCTTCAGTCCTTATAGATAAATTATAAAAGTAGGCTTGGGACGAGCCAAACTTATACGCTTGTGGACACTGTATAAGACCTATAATGTATTGTCATTAGAGGCAGTCGTGGTTGAAGCAAGAATCTCCGACTTCTAAACGAAGTGTAAGTCGGAGTAGTTCACTAGATATTTTAATGAGTGTGCCATCTTTTTTTCTGTATTTTTGTTCAATGTTTTTATCTTTAGAAAGTTTTTCGATAATAGTGTTGTAATTAATAAATTGAGCAACATTTTGTTGATTGTTTTCGCTAATATATAGATTATTATAAAGTTTCATTGTTACAGAAAAACAATTATGTTGTTCTTTTCCAAGTTTTAAAAAATAGGAAGGGCCTATAATATCACGGAAGATATCTTTTTTAAGTCAACGACATAAACGTCCATATATTTAGGGGCAATTAATTTTAAAAATTGTTGGTTATCTTTTTTATCTTGAAGTATTTTATTGATTTTAATTGAAAAACGATTTTGTTGATGAAGATCCATCTCTTTTTTTGTCATACTAATCTCCGTTTCTTAATACAATTCGATTTATTTTAATATAATTAACATACTTGCACAAAAAAAGCTGTACTTTGTGTTACAGCTTTAATCTATTTGATTATATTTAGCGATACTTGTTTGGCGATGGATATCAAAACACATTCCAATCGCAATCATGTAAGATAAAAGTGAAGACCCACCATATGAAAGAAACGGTAATGTGATACCAGTAATAGGGAGTATTCCTAAAATCATAGCGATGTTCCAAAATTGTTGGAAAATCATACATCCAAAAATACCAGCAATAAAATATTTATCACTTTGATGCGTTGCTTTTAAACCAACATACAAAATACAAACATCTAACGCTAGTATAGCAATGAGCGTAATGATGGCTCCCACGAATCCAAAGCCTAAAGTAATAACAGAAAAGATGAAGTCCGTATGAGCTTCTTGTAAAGAAATAATCACTGTGTCAAATCCATGACCAAAAAGTCCAGCTGTTCCATAAGCCATCATCGCATTATAAAGTTGGTATCCTTGATTTTGATAAGTTCCTTCAGGATCGACCCAGCCATAAAAACGATCAAGTTTATGTCCTGTGATAATTGAAGAAAATATATCTTGACGATAAATAAATAAGTAAGTAAAAATTATAAGAACAACTGCTAAACAAGCAAATCCTACAATATACCATTTCTTATTAATTCCTGATGCAAATAAAATAACAACCACTGAAAAAGCCATAATCAAAGTAACACCAGCATCATTTTGTAAATAAGTTAGAATCATTGGTGGTAGAGCAATAGCTGCTACACGACCAATTAACTGTAAATCGGTATCAAATGTATGAATTAAATATTTTTCATTATGTAAAGAAACAGTTTTAGACATACAAATAATCATTACAACTTTCATAAATTCAGAAGGTTGGAATGAAAATCCTGGAAAGTTATACCATGATGTAGCACCATTTAGATCTTTCGCAAAGGGAATGATTTGCATTCCTAATTTATAAATAGCAAATCTTTGAATAACAAGACCGACTAAAAAGACAATCAAGATTCCATAAAAAATCCACATTCCCGAGTAAATTCGATCATTTCCAAAACGATTGATTAAAAAAATCAAACCGACACCAATCATATAATAAAGGAGTTGTTTACTCCAATAACCTGTAGGATTGGGATAAGTAATATAACCAGCTGCACATTTAATTGTATAACAACTAATAAGACATAGAATAAATAAAATGATGGCAAGTGGCCAACAAATTGTAGAATCTAAATATTTTTTCATTTTGTCACCCCTAGTGATTTATAGTATACTATAAATATATCATAAAAGAAAATGTTTATTAAGAAAGGAAATAGATATGTCAGATTATTTTATTTATGTTTTAATTGCAATTATTGTAATTGTTGGAGTATGGTTTATTTTTGCAAAGGTATTAAAAAATAAAAAACCTAAAGAAGTTACTTTAAAAGATATTCCTATTGATTTAGAAGCTTTAATTCATGCTTTAGGGGGTATTGATAATATTAAAGAGAGCCAAAGTCAAGGAAGTAAAGTACGTTTCTTTGTAGAAAATGATGATTTAGTAAAAGTAAATGTTTTAAAAGAATTAGGTGCAAGTGGTGTTATTCAAGCTACAGGCAAAGTTACTGTTATTTTAGGAAAGTTCTCTGATGAAATCAGTAGAATAGTAAATGAAAAAAAATAACGTTCCAAGTTGTATTGGGGGTGAAGGTATGAAAGAAAGAATTCACTTATATGAACCTTTTTTTCATCATTATTATATTGATGAAATTCTAAATGATTATGAATTAGAAACATTGATTCGTGTAAAAAAAGATGATTATCAACAATCAATTGCCTATATTAAATTAATTTCTATTTATTCACATCATGCAAGTATTGATGAATTACAACAACAAGTAGATTCAATTCAAATGATGATGGAAACTTATGAAGATTATCATGAATTTGAACAATATTTGATAGAAAATGAAGAACATCAAGTGATAGGAATTGATTTATGTGCACTTACTTATAATCATCATTATGATGAATTAGATTTAGAAGAATTAACACCTGATCAATATTATCAAGTAGGATTATATTATTATGACCAAAAAAAATATGATCAAGCATTAGAATGTTTCCATTTAGGAGAAGAATGTGAAGATTCTGATTGTTTATGTGTGTTAGGTTATATGTATGAAAAAGGACAAGGGGTCAAACAAAGTAATCAAGTGGCCATGACATATTATCGTTTGGCAAGTGATTTAGGGAATGTTGTTGCTTCTTGTAATCTTGCTTATTTTTATGAATATGGGATAGATGTTGACCAAGATTATGAAAAAGCTTTTGAACTTTATTCTTTAGGAGTCGATGAAGGATTTCCAAGATCTTTATTTTCAACGGCTTATTTTTTACAAAATGGGTATGGTGTAACTCAGGATTTAGAGGAAGCTTTTTTACGTTATGAAGAAGCAGCAGCCTTAGGACATAATGATGCGATTTGTGCTCTAGGTGAATGTTATGAATATGGTCAAGGAACAAGACAGGATTATCAAAGAGCTTTACATTATTATGAAAAAGCAGCTTATGAAGGGAATAGTCTTGCCAAATATAAATTAGGACGTTTTTATGATTTAGGTTATGGTTGCAATGAAAATTATCCAAAAGCTTTTCATTGGTATCAAGAAGCAGCAAAAGATGGTTTAGAAGTAGCAATCACAGCGATGGCAACCTGTTATGAATTTGGTCGAGGAATAGAAAAAGATAGTCAAAAAGCTTTAGAGTATTATTTAAAAGCAGCGAATATGGGCTATATGAATGCGCAATTTTGTTTAGGGTATTTTTATGAAATGCATAGTGAATATCCAGAAAGTGAAAAAAATAGTTTTTATTGGTATTTAAAAGCGAGTCATCAAGGAGATGGACAATCAACGTTGGCTGTGGCTTATTACTATGGTCAAGGAATTGGAACTGTTAAAGATGAAAAGAAGTCTTTTGAAGCTTATCAAAAAGCAGCCGATCTTGGAGAAAGAGAAGCGTTTTATTATTTAGGTGTTTGTTATTTAGAAGGAAAGGGTGTTTTACAGGATAAGGAAAAAGGGATTGCTTGCTTAATTAAAATAGAAGATCAGTATCCTGTTGCAGCTTATTTAATAGGACAGTATTTTAAAGAAAAGCACGATGATCAACAAGCAATTCAACATTTTAAATTAGCAATTTTAAAAGAAGATGAGGAACAGTCTTTGTATCAATTAGCACTTTATGGTGAACAAGGAATAGAAGTCAGTAAAGAGGAAATGCTTGATTATCTTTTAAGAAGTGCAAAAAAAGGTTATTCACCAGCACTTGTAAAATATGCTTATTATTTAGAAAATGGAATTTATGTAGAAAAAGATTATCAAATGGCTTATGAATATTATTTATTAGCTTGTCAAAAACAAAATAGAGAAGGTTTTTATCATTTAGGTAGATGGTTCTTTTATGGGATAGGACAAAAAGAAGATAAGCATAAAGCAATGCAATATTATCAACAAGCTAGTCATTATCATTATTCAAAAGCAAGCTTTATGCTAGGTTATATGTATCATTATGGTGATGGTATTTCTAAAGATTTAGAAAAAGCTAAAGAATATTATCAATTAGCACTTCAAGAAGGATATCTTGAAGCGCAAAAGGAATTAGATAAATTAGAGGTGGAAAAATGAGTTTTGAAACAAAATTAGAAAAATATGCAAGATTAATTGTTCAATCAGGTTTGAATGTTCAAGAAAAACAAACCGTTGTCATTAGTGCATCTATTGAAAGTTATCAACTTGTAAGAGCGGTTACTAAACAAGCTTATCTTGTAGGTGCTAAAGAAGTTGTTGTTCATTATAGTGATGAAGAAGTCACACGTATGAAATATGAAAATATGGAAGTAGAAGATTTTAATCACGTACCTACTTGGTTTTCATCTTTTAGAAATGATTATGCGTTAATGAATGCTTGTTTTCTTTATGTTGATGATGAAGATCCTGAAATGCTTGCAGGTATTGAACCTAAAAAGATTTCTAATTGGCAAAGAGCAGTTAAAAAGGCATGTAAGACATATTTTGATTTATCCGATAATATGACAAATGCTTGGTGTATCGTAGGTGGAGCTACGCAAAAATGGGCGAATAAAGTTTATCCTGATATGTCAAATCAAGAAGCGTTAGATAGTTTATGGAATGCTATTTTTAAAGCAGCTAAGATTGATGATGAACATAATCCTGTCGAATTATGGAATCAACATCGTCGTTCTTTTGAAAAACGTGTTAATTATTTAAATAGTCTAAATTTAAAGAAACTTTATTATAAAAATAGTAAAGGGACTGAAATTACAATTGGTTTGAATGATGATTATTTATTTGCTGGTGGGGGAAGTTATTTAAAAAATGGTGTTTACAATTTTCCTAATATACCAACAGAAGAAATCTTTACATCACCTAATAAGGATGATGTAGAAGGAATTGTTTTTAGTTCTTTACCTTTAAGTTATGGTGGAAATATTGTTGATGAATTTTATTTACGTTTTAAAGATGGTCAAGTGATTGATTTTGGAGCTAAAGAAGGATATGAGGTTTTAAAAGGAATTATTGATAGTGATGAAGGAAGTAAACGTTTAGGTGAAGTTGCTTTAATTCCTTATCATTCACCAATTAATGAATTAAAAACATTATTTTATAATACTTTATATGATGAAAATGCTTCATGTCATATGGCTTTAGGTATTGGATTTTCTGAATGTATTAAAGGTGGGATTGATATGGATAAAAAAGAATTGTTTGAAAAAGGGGTCAATGATTCTTTAGTTCATGTTGATTTTATGATGGGAACAGAAGATTTAATGATTGATGGTATTTTAGAAGATGGCAGACATGTAAAAATCTTTGAAAATGGAAATTTTGTATTTTAATGATCTGTGGGGATTGCTCCCCACTTTTTAATTAGTAAAAGAGGTGAGTGAGCTTTCTTTTTTATTAAATAATAGTAGTAATTCTGTTCATTTTGTGGTAATAATTGTACTGTTGAAATAAAAGATTAAAAAATAAATATAGATTATGGGAGGATGCAATGGAAGATTTAAGACAACAAATAGAAAAAAGAAGAACATTTGCGATTATTTCCCATCCGGATGCTGGTAAAACAACTTTAACAGAAAAGTTCTTACTCTATGGAGGAGCTATCCAACAAGCAGGAACTGTTAAAGGAAAGAAAAATAGTAAGCATGCGACAAGTGACTGGATGGAAATTGAAAAACAAAGAGGGATTTCAGTTACCTCTTCAGTATTACAATTTAATTACCAAGGATATTGTATTAATATTCTTGATACTCCAGGGCATCAAGACTTCTCAGAAGATACATATCGTACTTTAATGGCAGCAGATTGTGCAGTCATGGTCATTGATGCGAGTAAAGGGGTCGAAGATCAAACACGTAAGTTATTTAAAGTATGTACAATGAGACATATTCCAATTTTCACTTTTATTAATAAGATGGATAGGGAAGCAAGAGATCCTTATGAATTAATGGAAGAAATTGAACAAGAATTAGGAATTGAAACTTGTCCTGTTAACTGGCCAATAGGTTCTGGAAAACGTTTTGCAGGGGTTTATGAAAGAAATGATCAAGAAGTCATTCGTTTTATTCCTGTAGATGGTGGAAAAAAAGAAGTTGAAACAGAAATTTTAAAAGCGGATGATCCAAAATTAAAAGAGTATGTGGAAGATGAACTTTATGATAAATTACAAGAAGATATTGAATTATTAGATATGGCAGGAAATGAATTTAGTTTAGAAGCTGTACGTGCAGGTAAGTTATCACCTGTATGTTTTGGATCGGCTCTTACTAACTTTGGGATTGAACCATTTTTAAAACATTTCTTAAATATGACAACCCCACCAACTCCTAGAACGGCAGATGGTGAAGTGATTGATCCTTATCAAGAAAATTTCTCAGCTTTTGTTTTCAAAATTCAAGCGAACATGAATGCTAGACATCGTGATAGAATGGCATTCTTTAGAATTTGTTCTGGTAAATTTGAAAAAGGGATGGAAGTTTATCATTATCAAGGTAAGAAAAAAATCAAATTAAATCAGTCAAAACAATTAATGGCAGATGAACGTAGTGAAGTAAATGAAGCTTATGCAGGAGATGTCATTGGTGTTTTTGATCCAGGTATTTTCTCTATTGGAGATACTATTACAACAGGTAAAAAGCATTTTGCTTTTGAAGGAATTCCAACATTTGCACCAGAACATTTTGCAATGATTCGTAATAAAGATACGATGAAAAGAAAACAATTTGTTAAAGGTGTTGAACAAATTGCAAAAGAAGGAGCAATCCAAATCTTTACTGAATTAGGTGGCGGTATGGAAGAAATTATTGTAGGAGTTGTTGGTGTTTTACAATTTGAAGTTTTAGAACATCGTTTAAAGAATGAATACAATGTAGAAATTCATAAATCTCCTCTACCTTATCAATATATAAGATGGGTCAAAGAAGGAACTGATTTAAAATCATTAAATCTTTCATCTGATACAAGAAAAGTTCAAGATTTAAAAGGGCAACCGTTATTATTGTTCACTAATGATTGGGGCGTAAGATGGGCTCAAGATAAAAATAAAGGTTTAGAATTATTGGAATTTTCTAAGAACTAAAAGTAGAACTTTTAGTTCTTTTTTTTGAAAAAATATGTCCTTTTCTACACACGATAAGGGTAAAGTGCTATAATTTTTAGTGAAAAAAGGGAAGAAATTTTATATAAAAAGGGAGAAGATATTATGAAATGTCTAAAGAAAATAGCAATATTTTCATTAGTGTTTTTTGTGTCACTATTTTTTATAATGCCAGTTCAAGCAAAAAGTACACAAACTTATTCTATTATCTATGATTTACAAGATGCTAGTGGAAATAAAATTGCTCAAGTGAAGTACAAAAATAAAGATTTTACTTCTGAAATAGGACGTGAGATCAAAGTAAGAACGACTTATTTTGATAAAAAATATGGTGATTTTGATTTAGTGAGTGAACAAAGTCAAAAAGTAGAAGCAGGTAAAGATCAATATATTTTTGTTTATAGAACATATCAACCCATAACGATTAAAGGAAAAGTACAGTTTACTACAAAAGAAGGAACGATTCTTTTACAAGATACTTTTGATATTGATTCATCAGCAACAGTTGAAAACCCTCAAGTATATGCTGTGCCTGATAGTTATACAATTGGTGATGTGACTTATTTAAAAATGCCAGGGCAAGTAAGTGAAATTAAGTCAGTTTATTATAATGACCCAAGTGATAATACGTATTCAATTACTTATTATAATCCAAATAATACAACGGATTATGATGTCGCTTTAAAATATGTTGAAGAAGGAACGAATGATTTATTGATGCAAAAATCATTTCATGTAAATAATCAAGATTATACATATATGCTTCCAAAAACAATGAAAATCAATGATATTTATTATGGATTAGCTGAAAATCAAGAAAATATAATTCATCATGCAGTTTCAAGTGATGTTAGGGAGTATACAGTTTATTATAAGAAAATGGATGAAAATGCTTCTTATAAATGGTCTATCTATAAAGTAGATGCTTCGACAAATAAGATTCTTGGAGAAGTAGTACAATTAGAAGTTCAACCTGATCAAAGTGTTGAATATCAAGTAGAAAAAGAATACAAAGATTCCGATGGGAATGTTTATACAGTGGATCAAGGTATGTCACAGGTATTAAAGCATAGTTATGGTGAAAGTGAACATGTAAGTTATGTTTACTATAATCCCAAAGGATACACAGCACCAAAGAGCTATATTGTAGAAGTGCAATATAAAAATATTGCAACTGATGAAACAATTGCTTCACAAAAAATAGAAATTAATAAAAAAGATGAAGATACAACAATAGATATCGTTAAAGAGTTAACAGTTAATCAACAACAATATGTTTTAGTCAATGGACAATCAATAACGATTAATCATAGTTTTTATTCTCCTAGACGTATTTATACAATCTATTATAGAAATGTTAATGACCCTATTAATGTTGATACTGAAATTATTCGTGAAGAAGTTATTGAAGTAGAAGGACAATCTTCTGTTATTGGTGGACAAACAATTTATCGTAGAAATAATCAAACAGGAGCTTTTTCAACGGTTGGTGTTGAAAATAGAGATGGTAGTGAAAATAATAGTAATGAAGGAAGTACCTCATCGGTTGATGGTATAAATGTTGAAGATGAAGCAGTACCACAAGCAAATATAGATGCTCAAAGCCAAGAGTCAAGTTCATCGCAAGTATATTATCTTGTTGCTGGATTGTTAGCATTTCTCATTGTTATTGTAATTATTTTAAAAAGAAAAAAACATAGAAAGGAAGTGTAATGAAAAATGAAAACCTTTCATATGAAAAAAATGTATAAAAAAGTTACAGCATTTATTTTAGCTATTACTATGATTGTGGCTTATATTCAAATAAAGGCTTATGCTTTTGATAATAATGTTTCAGAAATCACACGTAATCAAGCAGTGTCTGATGCGACGATTCAATCTGGTTTAGGTGTTGCTAAAAACTATGGTTTATTTTCTTTAGATGCTAAATCATATAATGATTTGGAATGTAGTGTTGCTGCTAAATATGCTGATTTAGGCGCTGATTATAACTTTTCAGGGAATAATACAAAAGTTTATAAAAATCAATTGACAGTCAGTAAATCATTTATGATCAATAATCAACCTCAAGCAAATAAAAATGTAACTTTGAGACTTTATCGAATGGATAGTAGTCAATCTGTTTTGATTGATGTAATGACACAAACAACAGATAGCAATGGAAATGCTAAATTTGTATTTGATGGGATGAAAGATAGTAGTTCAAATAAAAGATATTCTTTTATAGATGGTGACTATCAAGTGAAAGAAGTTGTAAATGAAGATGGAGTTGAAAAGGAGATTATTCCTGATGGTACATCTTATAATGATGAAAATGGAAATAAGATAGAAGTTAATGCAGATCATAGTGGCTTGATTCATTTGGAATCTGGGTTCCAAAATGTGAGTCAATTTGGACAAGTTAAAAATCATAGTATTTTTAAACCTCGTAATGGCAGTATTGTTGTTCTTGAAAATCAAGATGATTGGAACGCAGTTGATAAAGAAGCTATCAATCAAGGTAAAAATAATTATCGAAATGTACCTGCTGGGGTAACTTATTATAATAATGGTGAAGTAAAGATTATTAAAGCTGGTACAAATGGATTTCAACCTATTGCATGGGATCAAGAATTTGATAATTTAAAAACACTTTCAAAGAATTTAGCACATGCTCAAGATTCAAATGATGTGCAAGTTTATTATTATAATGCCGATTATTTAAAGAGTGTAGGTTCTTTAAATTTTGATACTTCAAAAAAATGGGCAGTTGTCAATGTTGAAGTTCAAGATGGACAAAGTACCATTGATATTACAGGTGATTATACGAAAAATGGCAATAAATTAGATGCAGATTTTGATAACTTAGAAACAGGAGTTATTTGGAATTTTTATACAGTAAATAATGGTGATGTGCAACCTTATACAGGTAAAGTGACATTAGCTAATCAAAATGGTGGTATTTTCTTATTACCTGCGGGTGAGTTTTATCATAATGGAACTATTGGTGGAAAAGTAATTGCAGCAAAATATAATCATGATAATGAAATTCATCAAAAAGAAAAAGTTGTCAATGTGAATAATTCTTTATCTATGTCTAATAATGGTGCATCAGAAAAATTAGAGGCTAAACAAACTATTGGTGGGACAAAGAAATTAATAGGAAAAGAATTACAAGGCAATGATTTTAAATTTGAATTACAAAAATATACAGATAGTAGTTATAGTACACCAGATGGTGAAGCTGTTGTAACTACTAATAATGAAAAAGGTCAATTTGTTTTTAGCAATGTAGATATACTAACTTATACAGAACCAGGAGATTATTATTATACTGTTAAAGAAGTAAATGAAAACCAAAAATATATTAAATATGACGATCATACTTTTAAAGTAAGTGTTCATGTAGAAAAACAAGATGATCGTTTAATAGCGAATGATCCTGTTATTGAAGGTGGAAAGATTGAATTTAGTAATGAGTTTAAGTTTGAAGGAAATGCTTCTTTAAGTCTTGTTGGTAAAAAAGTATTAAATGGTAAGAAACTTGAAAATGATGAGTTTACTTATGGATTACAAGAATATAAAGATAGTGAATATTCAACAAAAGAAGGACATGAAAAAGAAGTAACAAATGATCAAAAGGGAAATATTCAAGTTGATCTTTCTTATGATGAAAAAGATATTGGTAAACATTATTATCAATTAAAAGAAAAGAATACAAAGAAAAAAGGAATTGATTATGATCAAAGAATTTATAACATCATAGTTGATGTACAATATGATGAATCGAAAGATCAATTAGTTGTTAGTAAGACAATGACTATTAATGGACAAAATGTAGATTCTATTACGTTTGAAAATACGTATTCTTCAAATGCTGCTACGACATTTAAAGGTCATAAAATATTAGAAGGTAGAGATTTAAATGCAAATGAATTTAATTTTGTTCTTCAAGAAACAAAATCAGATTATCAAACAGCAATTGGTGAAAGCAAGACAGTTTCAAATGATAGTCAAGGTGATTTTAACTTTGGAAAGATTTCTTATAAAGATTTAACTTATGGCGAAAAACAAATACATTATTATATTATTAAAGAAGTTAATCCTGTTTTACAAGGAACTTATCAAGGTGTAAGTTATGATCAAAAAGTTTATAAAATAAAAGTGGTTGCGACTGATCAAAAAGATGGTACAGCCACAGTTGAAAGAACAGTTGAAAATAATGATATTCAATTTAAAAATACGTATCAAGCTGAAGGTTCTACATCGTTAATTATTCATAAACAATTAACAGGTGGTACTTTAAAAGCAAATATGTTTAAGTTTAAATTGCAACAAACGGATGAAAACTTTAAAAAGACCGTTGGTAATAGCCAAACAGTAACAAATAGTTCTTTAGGTCAAAGTCAATTTGTGATTCATTTTAATCAAGCAGGGACATATTATTATACGGTTTCTGAAGTAAATAATCATAAGTCAAATGTTACGTATGATTCGGTTGTCTATCAAATAAAGATCAAGACGGAAGATGATGGACAAGGAAATATCAAAGAAGTTTCTAGAAGTATTTCTTATGTAGATGAAATGACAAAACCTACAAGTGAGGAAAAAGAAAATTTAACTTTTAAAAATGCTGTAGGTATTCAAGTAGTAGGTCATAAAAAATTAATCAATAAAAAATTAGAAGAAGGTATGTTTACTTTTAGTATTTCTAAAATAGATTATGATAAAAATAACAATAAATATATTGTTGAAAAGCAATTGATGACAACAACAAATGATGAAAATGGAGACTTTTCATTTATAAATTTTGATGAGTATCATCAAACAGGTGATTATTATTATGTTGTAAAAGAAGTTAATAATAAATTATTCTATATTGATTATGACAAGCAAGAATATATCATTCATGTAAGTGTTGAAAATGGTGATGATGGTTTAGAAGTATCAAAAGAAATTCTTAAAGATAATACTTCTGTTGATGAAATGAATTTTAAAAATACTTATCGTGGTCAAGGAAAGGTAAGGATTGATGGTAAGAAAGTATTACTTGATCAAGGTGTAAGTCAAGTATTAAGCGGTGGAGAATTTAAGTTTAAAATTACAAGAATAAATGATGAAAAAGGAAGTTTGTATAAAGGAGAAATCTTAGATTCGATTGAAAAAGAAACCGTTAAAAATGATCAAAACGGACAATTTAAATTTAATATTTCTTATAAAGATTTAGATTTTTCTAAAAAGGATAGTTATACGTTTTATTATCAAATTGATGAAGAAAATAGTGGATTGACGAAAGATGGTGTTACCTATAATAAAAATAATGATGCTTATATTATAGAAGTAACTGTAAGTGATCAACAAGATGGTAATTATGATGTTTCTTATCGAATTATTGATCATGATGAAATAATTTTTACAAATGAATATAATGCAAGTGGTGAAACACAAATTATTGGAACGAAGTCTTTAAAAGGAAAGAAATTGGTAGATGATGAGTTTACTTTTGAATTAGTTGAAGTTGATGGTATTCAAGGTAAAGAAAAGGAAAATGGTAGAAAGTTAGAAACAACAAATAAAGAAGGTCAATTTATTTTTGATATTCAAGATATTAGAAAAGCTGGTACAACTTATTATAAGGTTTATGAAAAAGCTGATAAAAAGAAAACAGGTATTCAATATGATGAAACTGTTTATTATGTTGAAGCGAAAGCTGTATTTGAAGATAATCAATTGAAAGTAACTAATACGTTATATGACCAAGATGGACATCGATTAGATAAAAATAAAGGTATTGAATTTGAAAATGAATTTAAAGCTACTGGAAAGATTGATTTAAGTGGACATAAGAATTTTATTGATCAAGATGGACAAGATGTAGCTTTTGATGCAGGTGATTTCAAGTTTAAAATTGAAGAATTAGATCAAGATGGAGCGACTTTGAAAAAAGATGGATATAGTGAAACAGTTGAAAATGATCAAGATGGTAATTATCATTTTAAAACAATTCATTATCAAAAAGCAGGAACATATTATTATCGTGTAAGTGAAGTACGTGATAATTTAGAGGTCACTTATGATACAACTCAATATATTGTAAAAGTTGATGTAAAAGCAAATGATAGTAAACAATTTGATATTTCAGTTGATATTGTGAATGGTCAAAATGAACATATTGATCAAGATAAACTTAACTTTACTAATAGACTTTTTGAATATAAAGTAGCTTTATTATCGATGGGTGGTATTAAAACTGTCAGTGCCGGGCAATCCGTTATAATGGATGATGGTTTGTTTAGATTTGGTTTATACGAAGGAAATGATAATGAACAAAGTAATATGATTGATACTGCTAAAAATGATACAGTAGGAGCTTATAGCTTTGATGATGTAGAAATTGATCAACCGGGTACTTATCATTATACGATTGAAGAAATGAATGCTGGTAAGGAAGTTGCTGGTATTGCTTATACAAATCATCAATATCATGTAGAAGCTGTTGTAAATAAAGATGGTAAAGGTGGCTTGAATGTTGATTCGGTTAAAGTAACGAATGAAAATAATCAAGTTGTTAAAGATCAATCGGTAGTTGTAGAGACTTCACAAGATTTATCACTTACAAACCAAGCTGTTAAATCATTAAAAGTAAATAAGGTATGGAATGATCAAGGACATAGTGACACCATCCAACCTGTAACAGTGCATTTAGTTAAAAATGGTAAAGTTGTAGAAGGACAATCTATTGTATTATCAAATGATAATCAATGGAGTGGTTCGTTTGATAATTTACCAATAAAAGATAGTCAAGGAAATTTAAACGTTTATACTGTTAAAGAAGATAAAGTAGATTATTATAAGACACAATATATTCAAAATGAAGATGGTAGTATTACGATTACAAATACTTATATCAATCCAACGGCAGTAGATGTTCAATTGGTTGCTAAAAAGAATTTAGTTGGTGGTAAAGTCTTATCTGCTGGTATGTATCAATTTGATTTATTGGATGGTAATAATGAAGTTATTGAAACACAAACAAATGATGATCAAGGTAATATTTATTTTAATACATTGAATTTTAATCAAGAAGGACATTATGTTTATTATATTCAAGAACATGTAAATGATAATGATCCATTTGTTGAATATGATCAATCTATTTATCAAGTCAATATTGATGTTTCAAGAAACGGTAATAATTTACAAGCTGAAGTAGAATATCTATTAGATGATAAACAAGTGGATGATGTTACATTTAATAATATTTATCATCCGTTATCATTAACTGTTCAAAAACGTTCTAAAGATTTATCGAAAGATCCTTTGGAAGGTGCTGTTTATGGATTATATAAAGTAAATGAAAAAGGAACAGATATTCTTATTGAAAAACAAACTTCTAATAGTGAAGGATATATGACATTTATGAAAGCTGTTCCTGAATATCAATATTATTTTAAAGAAATCTCTGCACCTAATGGACATACAGTTGATGAATATAAGACAAAGACATTTACAATTAAATGGATACGTCATAAAAATGGTAAAATTTCTTATCAATTAATTTATGATGGTCAAAAAGAAGATTTAGAAGAAGAAAAACAAGAGGATAGTTTAAACTTATATGCACAACAATCAATAGCGCTATTAGAAAATGAAGATACAAGTGTGAACTTAGAAGCTATTGGAGTAGCAGATGAAGTAACTAAGTTAAATGTGACTAAAGTAGATAATCAAGGTAATTATTTAACAGGAGCACATTTACAAATTCTTGAAAAAGAAACTGGAAAAGTTATTTGTGATTGGGTTTCTACAGCGGATACCTTTAGTACTTTAAGAGAATTAAATGTAAATACTGTTTATATCTTAAGAGAAGTTGAAGCTCCAACAGGTTATGTAAAAGCAAGTGATACAGAATTTAAATTAGATGATTATGGTATTGTAACGAAGATTTCTGGAGATGCTCAACTTGTAGATGATCAATCGTTTAATTTATACAATTCTAAACAAGTTAAAGAAAAAATTGTTTATAAAACAAATGTGACAACTGTAAAAACAGGAGATAATACAAATATTGTTATTTATGTAATCTTATTGTTTGTTTCTTTGTTATGTATCTTTGGTTTCTTGAAGAAAAAACAAATAAAAAAATAATTTGTGATTTAAAATAATAGATATCTTTTACATCATCGAATGTGTGGGATGAAATTGGCGCTCTAAATAATCGAGTGCTTTAGCGAAATTCGCTCTAAATTATTAAGGGGGATATTGATGTGGAATCAGTATTCCCTCTAAAATATTCTGTGCTTTTTTAAGAGGAAAATTAGGATGATGTCTGGTCCTGGTTTTCCTCCTTTT
>NZ_JAJDKB010000051.1:0-16004 GCF_020589955.1 Faecalibacillus sp. TM498 | reverse complement strand
ACCTAATATTCTTATAAAATCTGCTTTCTGAAAGAGTAAATTCTACTTTTATTTTTCATTTTTTTAAAGTGGAATTTAACTTTTCACTTTAGCAAAAAATAAAAAAAAGAAATATTATCTTTTTACACTATGTAACAAGTAATATCCCTTATCTCTTTTAACAATTTCACAATTCCCAAAAACTTCTTCCATTTTCTTTTTAGCCGAAGGAGCGCCTTGTTTCTTTTGTAAAATAACCCATAAACTTCCATTTTCATTAAGATGTTCAATTGATTCTTGTAAAATTGTAGTTACAACTTCTTTACCCGCTCTTACTGGTGGATTTGTTACGATCACATCATAACTTCCTTGAACATTTTCATAAATAAAGCTTTTATAAATATTTGCATGAATATTATTATTTTTAGCATTTAATTTGGCAAGTTCAAGTGCACGATCATTGACATCGACCATATCCACATTTAAATGTGAATAAACTTTATTAAGACATATTCCGAAAGTTCCATAGCCACATCCTACATCAAGAAGTGTTTTTTCATTTGTAATTTCGATATTGTCTAATAAAACACGTGATCCATAATCTATCATGCTTTTAGAAAAAACACCATTATCACTTGTAAATAAAAGATCATATTTATGAAATCTAAAAATAAATTGTGATTGTTCACTTTTTAAATCAGTATTATCTGTAAAATAATGTTTCATTTGTATTTCCTCTATTTCCTTTTTCTTTATTATACAAATAAATAGAATTTTAACCAATAAAAAAAGAAGAATCGTAAGATCCTTCTTTTAAATCAAAGTTATAATTATTTAACTTCTACTGTAGCTCCAGCAGCTTCTAATTTTTCTTTGATTTCTTTAGCTTCATCAGCAGATACTTTTTCTTTGATTACTGAAGGTGCTTTATCAACTAATCCTTTAGCATCAACTAATCCTAATCCAGTGATTTCTCTTACAGCTTTGATTACAGCAACTTTAGTTCCACCAACTTCAGTTAATGTTACGTTAACTTCTGTAGGTTCAGCAGCAGCTCCAGCATCAGCAGCAGCAGCTACAGCAACTGGTGCAGCAGCAGTTACATCAAATTTTTCTTCGATTGCTTTTACTAAGTCATTTAATTCTAAAATAGTAGCTTCTTCTAAGTAAGCTAAGATATCTTCATGTGTTAATTTTGCCATGTTTATATTCTCCTTTTCATCAATTCTGCTTATTCAGCAGCTTCTTCTACTTTTTCTTCAGCAGGTGCTTCAACTGGTGCTTCTCCACCATTTTCTTCTCTTGCATCTGCTACAGCTTTTACAACTCTAGCGAATTTGCTAACTGGTGCTTGTAACATACCAAGTAACATTGAGTACATTCCTTCACGTCCAGGTAATTTAGCAATTTCATTAATTTCTTCTACTTCTAATACTTTTCCTTCAACAATTCCAGCTTTGATTACTAAAGCTTCATGATCTTTAGCAAAGTTAGCTAAAACTCTTGCAGGTGCAACGGCATCACTATGACCGAATGCAATAGCGTTTGGACCTACTAATTTATCATTGATTTCAGCATATCCAGCGCTTTCAGTAGCTCTTTGAACTAATTTGTTTTTGTAAACTTTGAATTCAACATCTTCTTCACGTAATGCTTTACGTAATTCAGTGACTTCTGCTACTGATAATCCACGATATTCTACTACTACAGCAGATTGTGAATCATTAAATTTACCAGTGATTTCTTCAACAACGACTTTTTTCGCATTGATTGCTTCTACTGACATTGCTACACCTCCTATAAATTTTTATATATGCAACAATATACGCGCTATATTTAAAACTCCCATACGTAGATAGGAGTTCAAGTTCTTCATAAACTCAACACCTCGGTAACAAATTAAGGTTTCCCAGTTACTGTCTACGGTATATTGATTGCGACATTTTTTACAAACTATTTAGTAGTTTGAACTTTGATTGCAGGTCCCATAGTTGATGAAACTGCAATATTTTTAATATAAGTACCTTTAGCTGATGTTGGTTTTAATCTTACGATTAAATCATAAATTGTGTTGAAGTTTTCAACTAATTTAGCATCATCAAATGATACTCTACCGATTGGTAAATGAACATTACCTTCTTTATCAGTACGGTAAGTTACTTTACCAGCTTTTGTTTCTTGAACTGCTTTAGCAACATCCATAGTTACTGTTCCAGTTTTTGGGTTAGGCATTAAACCTTTAGGTCCTAAGATACGACCTAATTTACCTAATTCAGCCATCATGTTAGGAGTAGCGATCATAACTTCGAAATCTAACCATCCTTTTTTGATGTCTTCTAAAATTTCTTTACCAGCAACGATATCTGCACCAGCATCTTTAGCTTCTTGAGCTTTTTCTCCTTCAGCTACAACTAAAACTTTTTTAGTTTTACCAGTTCCGTGTGGTAATACAACAGCTCCACGTAATTGTTGATCTGCTTGTCTAACATCTAATCCTAAATTGAAAGCAACATCGACACTTGCATCGAATTTTACATTACTTGTTTTTTTAACTAATTCAATAGCTTCTTCAGCTGAATAAAGTCTTCCATTTTCAATTAATGCAGCTGCTTCTGTATATCTTTTACTTTTCTTTGCCATTTAATTTCCTCCTTAGTGGTTATAACGGATTATCCTTCCACGTGATGCTTACGCATCGATTCCTTCAACTTTAACACCCATGTTTTTAGCTGTACCAGCAACGATTTTCATTGCAGCATCTAAATCATAAGCATTTAAGTCAGGCATTTTGTATTCAGCGATTTCTTTTAATTTGTCAGCTGATAATGTTCCTACAGTAGTTGTTCCTGCATTACTAGAACCTTTTTGTACTCCTAAAGCTTTTTTAATCATTTCTGAAGCTGGAGCAGTTTTTAATACAAAGCTGAAATCTTTGTCTTCATATACTGTTAAGACAACTGGTACTGTTTCTCCCATACGATCTTTAGTTTGATCATTGAAAGCAGTACAGAATTTAGGCATTTGGATACCTGCACCTGCTAATGCTGGACCAGGTTTAGCTTGCCCTGCTTTGAATTGAATTTTCATAACTCTAACAACTTTCTTACTCACGCGACATTTCCTCCTTGTAAAAATTTGTCCGTGTTGTGGTCAAATGGGTGTTACCCTTCCACACAACAATGAATGCGCAATTAACCTATTGCGTCGACAACTAATTTACCATTATCTCTTGATAAATGCAATACTTTTTTATATTTTTTTGCATTTTATCAAATAAATTTAAAAAAAAGAAAAACTCTAGGAATTTTCCTAGAGTTTATACAACAATTAGTCTAAAGCAGCGATCATTGCTTTGTATGAATCTTCAACTAATGAAGCTCCACCAACTAAAGCACCATCAATATCAGGTTGTTCTAATAATGCTTTTAAACCTTCAGGTTTAACAGATCCACCATATTGAATTCTTACTTGATCAGCAACTTCTTGTCCGTATAATTCAGCAACTACTGAACGGATATATCCACAAACATCTTGAGCGATTTCGTTTGTAGCAGTTTTTCCAGTTCCGATAGCCCATACTGGTTCGTAAGCGATAACGCTTCTAGCAGCACATTTAGGACAAACATCTTTGTAAGCAGCAACTACTTGAGTTTTAACAACATCTTTAGTAGTTCCAGCTTCATATTGTTCTAATGTTTCACCAACACATACGATTGGAGTCATATCATTTTTAAGAACTTGAAGCATTTTAGCGTTAACTGTTTCATCAGTTTCCCCAAAATATTGTCTTCTTTCAGAGTGACCTAAGATAACCCATTCAACTCCGATTTCTTTTAACATTTCAACAGATACTTCACCAGTATAAGCTCCGCTATCTTTGAAGTGTACGTTTTCAGCAGCTACGATTAAGTTTTTAGCTCCTGCTTTTGCAGTTTGTAAAGCTAAGTATGGAGTAGCAATTCCCCAGTCAGCTTTATCAGTTACTTCTGGATCAACAGCTTCTACGAATGCTTTTGTAGCAGCGATTGTTTTATTCATTTTCCAGTTTCCTACGATAATTGGTTTTCTCATGATTACAAATACCTTCCTTATTATTTATCATCAATTGCAGCGATACCTGGAAGAACTTTACCTTCCATATATTCTAATGAAGCTCCACCACCAGTTGAGATGTGAGAAACTTTATCAGCATATCCAAGTTGCATTACTGCAGCAGCGCTATCTCCACCACCAATGATAGTGTTAGCACCTTCTAAGCCAGCTAAAGCTTCACATACAGCGATTGTTCCTTTAGCGAATGGTTCCATTTCGAATACACCCATAGGTCCATTCCATACAACTGTTTTAGCACCAGCTAAAGCAGCTTTGATGTTTTCTACAGATTTAGGTCCGATGTCTAATCCCATGTATCCATCAGGTACATCTTCACCACAAACTTTAATATCACCTTCTGCAGCAAATGCAGTATTGATTACAGAATCAACTGGTAAGATTAATTTATCTCCAGCTTTAGCTAAGATATCTTTAGCTACGTCAATTCTATCATCTTCAACTAAAGAGTTACCGATTGAATGACCTTGAGCTTTAGCGAAAGTATAGCACATACCTCCACCAACGATAACTTTGTCAGCAATTTTTAATAAGTTTTCGATAACTAAGATTTTATCAGAAACTTTAGCTCCACCTAAGATAGCAACCATTGGTCTTTCTGGATTACTTACAGCTTTTCCAATGTAGTTGATTTCTTTTTCTACTAAGAAACCAGCTGCTGATGGTAAATGAGCAGGGATTCCAGCTGTAGAAGCATGAGCTCTATGAACTGAACCGAATGCATCTTCAACAAATACATCACCTAATGAAGCCCAGTATTTTCCTAATTCAGGATCATTTTTACTTTCTCCAGCTTCATAACGAGTGTTTTGAACTAAGATAACTTGTCCATTTTCAGCGTTTTTAACAGCTTCTTCTAATTCAGCACCACGAGTGCAATCTACGAATTTTACGTCTCTACCTAATAATTCAGCTAATCTAGGAGCAACAACAGCTAAATTGTTTTTAGCTTTGTCTTCTTCAGTTTTCACTTTACCTAAGTGAGAGAATAAAACGATAGCTTTTGGAGATTGTTCTAATAAATATTTGATTGTTGGCAATGCAGCAACAATACGATTATCATTAGTGATTTCTCCTGTTTCTTTACTTCTTGGTACGTTGAAGTCAACACGAACTAAAACAGTTTTTCCAGCGACTTCAATATCTCTAATTGTTTTCTTATCCATTTTTATAATTCCTCCATGGCTGAATTATATCATCTATAATCATTGTTTTCAATTAATTTCATATTATATTATGAGGTGAAAAATATGAAAAATACGAATGTAATCCCTATCCAAAAAATCCCATCTATGTTAGAGAATGATTATCAATTTGTCGATTTAAGAGATCCCTATGAGTATAAGAAAATTCATCTAACAAAATTCACAAATATTCCCTATGAAAAGTTCAATCTCAATCAGTATCATTTTTCTAAAAAAGAACCACTTATTCTTATCTGTTATAGCGGAGCTAAATCAAAAAAACTAGCAGATGATTTATGTCAACAAGGTTATGATGCTTACAGTATTGAAGGTGGATTCTACTCTATTTTGCATCAAAAGACATAAAAAAATTAACGGGTGTATACTCGTTAATCCAATGGTTTATTATAAAAACGTCCTATAAAGTTTTCAACTTTAGTTACAGAAACAATAATCTTTGGATCAGTTTCCTTTAAAGCTTCTAAAACATCTCCGACTTCATAACTTGAAACAATTGCTGTTAAATAGCTTACAGGATGATGTGAATATCCTCCATAACCATCTAAAGCAGTGATCCCATGATGAAATTTTTCTAAATAAGTATCCACCACTTCGTCTTTTTTTACAGTATAGATGTGTAACATAACACGTTTATATCGTGTATGGAAAGTAGAAATTGTTTTTGTTGAGATAAATTGGAACAAAATAGAATACCCTGCTTTATCAAATCCAAAAATAACTCCAAAAACACATAAAATCATAGCATTAAAGGCAAAAACTTGCATCCAGATTTCTCGTCCATTTTTATTAGCAAAATACAAAGCAATAAAATCTGTACCACCTGAAGAAGCACCCGCTTTTAAAGCAAGTACAATACTCATTCCCCAAATATATCCACCAAATACAACATTTAAAACTTGTTCATCAAATAATGGATAATTTGGAATAATTTGTAATAAAAATGATGTTAAAAAGACTTGTAATAACGAAAAGAATACAAATCGTTTTGATATTTTCTTGGCACAAATAAGCGCAACAGGTACATTTAAAACAACTAAAGTGAATGCTGTTGGAATTGATTTTCCAAATAAATCAGCAATCATATCTACAAGTAAGGCAATACCCATAAACCCACCTGATAGTAAGTGCGCTGGTCTTACAAATGTTTTAGTTGTAGCAGCCATAATCAATGAAGAACAAAATACACAGGCAAAACTAATTAAATCTCTTTTTTTTATCTTTTTCATGATCTTTCTCCCTAAATTCCACTACATTGTACTCTTTTAGAAACAATTTACAACAGGCGATTATAAAAAAATAAAGTTAATTTATTAACAAAGAAAAAGGATTAAATTCACATCTAATCCTCCTATCTATTCTTTCCATTTTTATGATAAATATTTTCAAAAAAATCATACAACTTTAATTCATTTTGTTCAAAGAAGTCAATTACTTCATCACTTGCTTGAATATCAATATTCTTATTTCTTAATATTTGATAAGCCATTTTAGGATTTTCCTCAACTGATTTTCCCATATCAATGATAAATTCAAATCCATCTTGAAAGATAAAACTAAATTGCATCACATAAAATGTATATAATCCCTGATGTCCTCCACCACCTTTTGTAAAATAAAGTTCTATTTTTACTCTTCTTAAATCCTGCCAACTATATTCCTTATTTTCATTATTTTCTTTTTTAGTTATCAAGCTTTTTAAAATAGATTTTCTACTTTGATAGTGATAACTACAAATTGAAATCTTATTATCTGTTAATTCAACATATTCTAATTTAGTTTCACAAATAACAAATATAATCAAAAGAATAATAAATGAAATACACATAGAAAAAATAATGAGTTTCCCTGATGCTTTATAAAAAGGTATTTGAAAATGTTGTACTGAACTTCGTGTTTGTTCGTTCACATAAGAAATCATATTAGGAAATGCTAAACCAATTAAAATTCCAAAAATTCCAGATATAAATAAAGATAAAACACTAATGCCTAACAGACTTCTTGGTATCGACTTATAACCAATAACTACTGTTTGATCTTTCTTAAAATAATCAAATACTTTCTTTAAATCTCTTTTCTTAACTTTTTTATCTCCTATTTGATTGTCTTCAATTACTTGATCTAATAAGGGAATATTCTTTTCTTTTAAATCTTCACACATGTTTTTTATATATTGTAATGATTCTATTTCGGTATTTACTTTTTCAATATGATTTTCTAAGACATCTTGAAATGTAACTTTATTATTTAAGATATCTTTAATATCTTCTATAGGTACATTGATATCTCTTAAAAACATAATTCTTTCTATTTTGTGAATATCTTCTTCACTATAATTTCGATAACCATTTTCATCACGATAAGGTTGAATGAGTCCCATCTTTTCATAATATCTTAGTGTATAAGAACTGATTTTTAGTTTTTCTTGAACCTCTTTTATTTGCATAATTTTCACCTACCTTCATTATTTCATACATTCAACTAAATAGCCATCATCCTTTAATAATTGGATAATGCCTTTTTTACCATAGAGATGTTTACATCCTACACCTATAAAATCATGTTTATTATTATGAATACTATCGGCTAAAGTATCTTTCATATGAATGTTTCTATTATATGCAAGCATATCCCAATACTTTTCATACTTTTCTTTATCACTATCATTTAATTGTTCTAACTGATTTAACAATAAATTTTGTTCATCTTCATAATATTGTGTATTACCACTATAATAAGCATCTAAATCTTCTTTAGCATTTTTTATTACCATTTCTTTATTTGCTAAATTATCTAATATCGTCTCTGAGTAATCCCCTGATAATTCAGTTAATAGCTTCATTTGAAATTCAATACCTTCTACTTCTTTAAAATTCTTTTTCTTTTGAGCATACTCATAAATATAATTATCAATTGCATTAAATTTACTTATATTTGCCTTATTCAATACTTCAGGATCACTATTTATAAGTGAGTTTATTACAAATACATTATAGAGTGCATAGCCAGGTTTTCCTTTCAAACTTTTGTATTGTTTCATTAGATTTTCATATTTATCTTCCAGACCTAAATCACGAATTGAATTGTACGTATTGTATTTAGTGATTTCTTCTGTTTCTTTTGACGATGGTTTCATATCACATTCCAAATAAATTGAATCACTTTCATCTAATGCCTTTTCTGTTACCTTATCTAAACTTTTAATAGGATACCTTCCTGGATGAAATGTTCCAAATAAATATGAATATCCTCCTTTTTGATCAGATACTTTGTAAAGAAACATACTTGTATCGATGATTCTTGTGTTTTCTTCTTTCTTTTGAGTCGTACACCCACCTGCCATCAATAAAACAATGATCATGACTAATTTCACACTCTTTTTCATTTTATTTCCCTTCTTTCTAACCAAAACATACACGTTAGAGTTACTATAAGGTCAATAAGTATTCTTTATTTTTTAAATATTCTTTTAAAATAATTTTTTCATTTTTAGTAAAACCTAAAATATCTATCGCTACATCAAAAGAAACATTTAGATTTTTCATAATATTATAAATAGCTCTGACTTTATTTTGTCTTGTAACTTCTCTTGTCACTTTTCTGACTGTCTTTTCTTTAATATCCATTTCTATAGCTTGACTTAAATTACACATTATCTCTAATTCCTTATCTATTTCTTTATTATTTATGTATTTTTTTATTGATCTTTCTTTATACTTTGCACCCATTCGATAACTTAAGATGATGTGCATTAAAGTAAGAATTTCATTATATTGTTTACATTCATTATTTGATCGATATCGATTTGAAATATAAATCCTGGATTTATAAATGTTTAGTTGGGAATTTATATTCATTAAAACAGTTCCATCATCATATTCTAAAGATTGGGTTATAAAATATAAATGATATACTTTATGTTTCTTTCTTTTATTTACATGTGCATCTTCTTTATAGTCTAAATTTAAATAGATATTGATTTGAATACATTCCTTTAAATTAAAATAACATCGTACATCTTGTTTATTATTTTTATCTCTTTTCTTTGAGTAAATATATTCTTCTAATGAAGACATTTTAATACCATAAATATGTTTACTTATTTCTTCAATTGTCATTTTCTTTGCTTCTTCTACATATTCTTGAATAATTCTTGATAGAATTTCTTTATGACAAATAATTCTTTGACAACAATAATCATACATACATTTTTTATTTTGAATCCCATTCATATTTTTATCCTCCACAATATATATTCGTCATGTTGTCTCCTTTTTTCTTCAAAAAACAAAAAAAAGACCAAATATTTCTATTTGATCTTTCATAAATTATTTATTTTTTAAATCAGATTCATCAAATGCTTTAGAAATAGCACCGCCTGGAGCAACCATTGGGAAAACTTTATCATCTTTACCAATCATTACTTCAATTAAAACAGGTCCATTTGTATCTAAAGCTTCTTTAATAGCTGGAGCAACTTCTTCTTTAGTAGAAACACGAATTGCTTTACATCCTAATCCTTCAGCAACTTTACAGAAATCAACTTTATCATCTAAAATCGTATTACTATAACGTTTACCATAGAATAATGTTTGCCATTGTCTTACCATTCCTAATACCTTATTGTTGATAACAACTTGAATAATAGGCACATTGTAACGACTTGCTGTAGCAAGTTCATTCATATTCATTCTGAAGCATCCATCACCAGCAATATTGAATACCGGGAAATCAGGATTTCCATATTTAGCACCAATTGCAGCACCTAAACCAAATCCCATTGTTCCAGCTCCACCTGAAGTAATTAATTGACGTGGACGTCGATAATGATAATATTGAGCAGCCCACATTTGATGTTGCCCAACATCTGTACAAATAATCGCATTACTATCTGTTAAATAATCAATTTGTTCAAGGACATAAGGTCCTGTAAGAGTAGAATCATCATAGTTAAGTGGATAACGATCTTTTAAATCACGAATTTGTTTTAACCATTGTGGATGATTTTGTCTTTCTAACTTATTATTTAATTCATTTAAAATACATTTAGCATCACCAATAATACCTAAATCAACTTGAATATTTTTATTGATTTCAGCAGCATCTACATCAATGTGAATAATTTTAGCATTAGAAGCAAATGTTTGAGTATTACCAGTAACACGATCAGAGAAACGTGCACCAACTGTAATTAATAAATCACATTGGCTTACCCCAAAGTTACTTGCTTTTGTTCCATGCATTCCAAGCATTCCTGTATAACGAGGTCTTGTATTATCAAAAGCCCCTTTACCCATTAATGTTTCACAAACAGGTGCATCAATTTTTTCTGCAAATTCTTTTAATTCTTGACTTGCACCAGATGAAATAACACCACCACCAGCAAAGATAAATGGTTTTTCACTTTCTTTGATTATTTCAATTGCTTGATCTAAATCTTCAACAGTATATGTTTCAGTTTTAGGTTCAATAGCTTTTGGTTGAAGTGGTTCAAATTCCATCTTTTCTGCAGTAACGTTTTTAGTAACGTCTACTAAGACAGGTCCTGGTCTACCTTCTTTTGCAATATAGAATGCTTTACGAATTGTAGGCACTAAATCTTTAATATCTTTAACGATAAAATTATGTTTTGTAATTGGCATTGTCACACCAGTAATATCAATTTCTTGGAAACTGTCACGCCCTAAGATTTCAACACCAACATTTGCAGTAATAGCAACAAGTGGTGTTGAATCCATATAAGCCGTCGCAATTCCAGTAACAAGGTTTGTTGCCCCTGGTCCTGAAGTAGCCATACAAACACCAACTTTTCCTGTTGCTCTTGCATAACCATCAGCGGCATGAGAAGCACCTTGTTCATGAGAGGTCAAAACATGATTGATTTTATCTTGATAACGATAAAGTGCATCATAGACGTTAAGAATAGTTCCTCCCGGATAACCAAACACTGTATCGACACCTTGTTCAATTAAACATTCACATATAATTTCTGAACCAGTTAACATCATTTTGTTTTTCCTCCTTTTATTTTTTTTCTTCTGGTGCTTGTAATACAGCACCTTTATCTGCAGATGTTACTAAAGAAGCATATCTTACTAAGTAACCTTTTTTAATACGAGGTTCTCTTGGTTGCCATTTAGCTTTTCTTGCAGACATTTCTTCATCACTAACACGTACATTCATTGAATGATTTGTAATATCAATATCAATAATATCTCCTTCTTCAATGAAAGCAATTGGTCCACCTAAAGCAGCTTCAGGTGCTACGTGTCCAATTGAAGCTCCACGAGTAGCTCCAGAGAAACGACCATCTGTAATTAAAGCAACATCTTTATCTAAGCCCATACCAGCGATTTCTGAAGTTGGTGATAACATTTCACGCATTCCAGGTCCACCTTTAGGTCCTTCATAACGAATAACAACAACATCACCTTTAACAATTTTTCCTTCACGGATAGCAACAATGGCATCATCTTCACAATCAAAGACACGAGCAGGTCCGGTATGTACCATCATTTCTTTAGCAACTGCTGATTGTTTAACAACGGCCCCATTTGGACAAATATTTCCTTTTAAAACAGCGATACCACCATAAGGTGAATATGGATTTTCCACTGGACGAATGATTTCAGGATCTAAGTTAACACATCCTTCAATATTTTCAGCCACTGTTTTCCCAGTAACAGTTAATAGATCAGTTGATAATAAACCTAATTTATTAATTTCATTCATAACTGCATAAATTCCACCAGCTTCATTTAAATCTTCCATAAATGTATCACCAGCTGGAGCTAAATGACATAAGTTAGGTGTTTTCTTAGAAATTTCATTCGCAATTTCAAGATTTAAAGTAACTCCTGCTTCATGAGCAATAGCTGGTAAATGAAGCATTGAGTTTGTTGAACATCCTAGTGCCATATCCATTGTTAAAGCATTGATAAATGCTTTTTCAGTCATAATATCACGAGGACGAATATCTTTTTTAATAAGTTCTACGATTTGCATACCTGCATGTTTTGCAAGTCTAATTCTTTCTGAATAAACTGCTGGAATTGTTCCGTTTCCACGAAGAGCCATTCCTAAAACTTCAGTTAAACAGTTCATTGAGTTTGCTGTATACATACCTGAACATGAACCACAAGTTGGACATGCTTTTTGTTCAAATTCATGAAGTTTATCTTCTGTCATATTCCCTGCATTGAATTGTCCTACAGCTTCAAATAATGAAGATAAACATGTTCTTTTACCATCCATTTTACGACCAGCTAACATTGGTCCACCAGAAACAAAGATTGTTGGAACATTGACTCTGGCAGCAGCCATTAATAATCCTGGTACGTTTTTATCACAGTTAGGAATCATAACTAAACCATCAAATTGATGTGCTTCAGCCATGGCTTCTGTACTATCAGCAATTAATTCACGTGTAACAAGTGAATATTTCATACCTGTATGGTTCATGGCAATACCATCACATACAGCGATTGCTGGAATTTCTACGGGTACTCCACCGGCAAGATAGATTCCTTTTTTTACAGCTTCACAAATTTTATCTAAGTTCATATGTCCTGGAACAATTTCATTGAAAGAATTGACAACCCCAATTAATGGTCTTTCTAATTCTTCATCTGTATACCCAGCGGCATTAAATAATGATCGATGAGGAGCTCTTTCAGTTCCTTTTTTTACAAAATCACTTTTCATCCCTATATCCTCCTATAAATGACTTACAATAAGGTCTCCCATTTCACGAGTACCTACTAATGTTTTACCTTCAGACATGATATCTGTTGTACGATATCCTTCTTTTAATACTTTTTCAATAGCATCTTCCACATCTTTTGCTTCTTGATCTAAATCAAAAGAATAACGAAGCATCATTGCTGCTGATAAAATAGTTGCAATTGGATTAGCAATATTTTGTCCAGCAATATCTGGTGCACTACCATGACTTGGTTCATACATACCAAAACTATCTTCTCTTAAAGAAGCACTTGATAACATTCCAATTGAACCAGTAACCATACTTGCTTCATCTGATAAAATATCACCAAACATATTTTCAGTTAAAATAACATCAAATTGTTTTGGATCTCTTACAAGTTGCATTGCACAGTTATCTACTAACATATGTTCTAAAGTAACTTCAGGATATTCTTTAGCAACTTCTTCAACAACTTTACGCCATAAACGAGAAGTATCTAAAACATTTGCTTTATCCACACTTGTTACTTTTTTATTTCTTTTCATTGCAATATCAAATCCACGTTTAGCAATACGACGAATTTCACTTTCACTATAACTCATTGAATCACGAGCAACCATTTGATCTCCTTCTTTTTCAGTAGAACGTTCACCGAAATAAAGACCACCAGTTAATTCACGCATGATCATCATATCAAATCCACCTGCAGTTAATTCTTCTTTAAGTGGACAAGCCCCTTTTAATTCATCATATAAATAAGCAGGACGTAAATTTGCGAATAACCCTAATTCTTTTCTAATTTTTAATAAACCTGCTTCTGGTCTTAATGATGGTTCTAATTTATACCATGGTGAAGTTGTCGTATTTCCACCAATAGCCCCTAATAAAACACTATCACTTTTTTTAGCAATTTTTAAAGCTTCATCACTTAACGGCACACCATAAGCATCGATTGAACAACCACCCATTAAGATTTCTGTATAATTAAATTTATGATTGTATTTTTTAGCAACAGCATCTAAAACTTTCATCGCTTCTGTAACGATTTCAGGCCCGATTCCATCACCTTTAATAACCGCTATATTCTTTTCCATTTTTTATCCCCTATTTTTTAGAATTTACATAATTTACTAAACCATCAGCATCAATCATTTTTTGTAAGAATTCTGGGAATGGTTGACTTTGGTAAGTTTCGTTTTTTGTTTTATTTGTGATTACACCTGTTGAAAAATCAACTTCTACTTCGTCACCTTTTTCAATTTTATCAGCTGCTTCTTCACATTCCATAATTGGAAAACCAATATTAATTGAATTACGATAGAAAATACGCGCAAAGCTTTTTGCGATAACACATTTAACCCCAGCAGTTTTTAAACAAAGAGGTGCATGTTCTCTTGAAGAACCACAACCAAAGTTTTGACCTGCTACAATGATATCTCCTTTTTCTACAGTTGAAGCAAAAGTAGGATCAATATCCACCATAGCATGACTTGCAAGTTCTTTTGCATCAAATGAATTTAAATAACGTGCAGGAATAATTACATCTGTATCTACATTATCTTTATATTTATAAATTTTCATTATTCTTTACCTACCTTTTCAGGATTTGCGATATATCCAGCAATCGCACTTGCTGCAGCAACTTGTGGAGAAGCTAAATAAATAAGTGCTTCTGTATCTCCCATACGACCTACGAAGTTACGGTTTGTTGTTGAAACACATTTTTCACCTTTAGCCATAACACCCATATGACCACCCATACATGGTCCACAACTTGGTGTATTGAATGCACATCCAGCTTCTACAAAGATTTCAGCTAAACCTTTTTGAATACATTGTAAGAAGATTTTTTGTGTTGCTGGTACGACCATCACACGTACATTGTCTGCAACTTTTTTACCTTTTAAAATTGCAGCTGCTTTTTCTAAATCAGATAAACGTCCATTTGTACATGATCCAATAACGACTTGATCAATATAGATTTTATCCATTTCTTCAATTTCATCAATTGTATGTCCATTTCCTGGTAAATGAGGAAATGCAACAGTTGGTCTTACTTCACTTAAATTGATTTCTACCACTTGTTCATATTCAGCATCTTCATCTGCATCAAAGACTTCATAAGGCTTTTTAGAATGTTTTTCAATATAAGCAATTGTTTGATCATCAACAGGGAAAATACCATTTTTAGCTCCTGCTTCAATGGCCATATTACAAATTGTAAAACGATCATCCATTGTTAAATATTGAATACCGTCTCCCACAAATTCCATTGATTTATATAAAGCCCCATCAACACCAATTTTATCAATAATATGTAAAATAACATCTTTCCCACTAACATATTCACTTGGTTTACCAGTAATCACAAATTTAATAGCACTTGGTACTTTAAACCATAATTCACCAGTTGCCATTCCAGTAGCGATATCTGTTGTTCCTACACCTGTAGAAAAAGCTCCTAATGCCCCATAAGTACATGTATGACTGTCTGCCCCAATAATACATTCACCAGCCACAACGATTCCTTTTTCTGGTAAGATAGCATGTTCTACACCACATTTACCTTGTTCCATACGATGTGTTAAACATTGTTTGTTTGTAAAATCCAAAATTGCTTTTGAATTTTCTGCAGATTTAATATCTTTATTTGGTGTAAAGTGATCTGGCACTAAAACCACTTTATCTTTATCAAAGACTTTATCTGCCATTTTATCAAAAATTGGTAATGCCATAGGCCCTGTAATATCATTTGCCATTACAACATCCAATTTTGCTTCAATTAATTGTCCCGCTTCAACATGATCTAATCCCGCATGCTTTGCTAAGATCTTTTGTGTCATTGTCATTGCCATTTTTTAAATTCCCCCTTCATTTTTAACCTTAGTAGGTTGTCATTAGAAAGTCATGACTTTCCAATGACAACACACTAAAGTGTGTTGATTAGTTATTAATTAATTTATCTTCATCAGACCAAGAATATAATTTTCTGATTTCTTTTCCGACTT
>NZ_JAJDKB010000050.1:0-16747 GCF_020589955.1 Faecalibacillus sp. TM498 | reverse complement strand
CAGATCATTTTATCTTTCTCTTTTCCTTCTTTCAATGGACGGATAGTCCAAAAAAAGAAGTCCCTTAGGACTTCTTGAAATACGTTTATCAAGTTTTATTTAATCACTCTTACATTAATAATTCCTTCAGCTGCTTCGATACGTTCAATAATATCTTGACGTACATCATCATTTGTATCAATTAATGTATAAGCATAATCCCCACGAGAACGGTTCACCATATTTTCTATATTTAAGTTGTGATCAGCAAATAATTTAGAAATACGTGCCAAGATATTTGGCATATTTTTATTGGTAATACATAGTCTTACTTTTGATTCTCTTGGTTGATTAACAGCTGGGAAATTCACAGAATTTTTAATATTTCCATTTTCTAAGAAATCTTTTAATTCTTGAACAGCCATTTTCGCACAGTTATCTTCACTTTCAGGAGTAGAAGCTCCTAAGTGAGGTAATACAATAATATTATCTTTTCCAATTAATTCTTGTGAAGCAAAATCAGTTATATATTTACTTAATTTACCTGATTCAACTGCTTCTAATAAATCCTCGTTTACAACTAAGTCCCCTCTAGCAAAGTTTAATAAACGTGCTCCGTCTTTCATTAATGCAAACTTTTCTTTATTTAACATACCCTTTGTATCTTTAGTACTTGGTACATGGACAGTAATGTAGTCACATGTTTTAAATATTTCATCCATATCTTTTGCTTGACGTACATGTTTTGATAAAGCCCAAGCAGAATTGACAGACATAAATGGATCATATCCATAAACTTCCATTCCTAGTTTATTAGCTGCATTTGCAACTAAAACTCCAATAGCACCTAAACCAATGACCCCTAATTTTTTACCTTCGATTTCAGGCCCTACAAAGTTTGATTTTCCTTTTTCTGCTGTCTTTCCTACATTTTCATCATCCTTTAAAGTATTGACCCATTCAATACTTTCAACGATCTTACGACTTGATAAAAATAAAGCACATAAAACAAGTTCTTTTACCGCATTCGCATTTGCCCCCGGTGTATTAAAAACAACAATTCCTTTTTCTGAACATTTTTCAACAGGAATGTTATTGACCCCCGCACCAGCTCTCGCAATCGCTTTAACATTTTTTGTAAATTCATATTCATGTAAAGATGCACTTCTAAGTAAAATAGCATCTTCATTTTCTAACGTTTCCCCATATTCATAATCTTCATTAAAATAATCCAATCCTACTGAAGATATTTTATTCATCAATTTAACCTTATACATACTTGACTCCTTATCGATTATTTTCTTCAAATTCTTTCATAAATGCGACAAGTTTTTCAACACCTTCATATGGCATTGCATTGTAAATAGAAGCACGAATCCCCCCTACAGAACGATGACCTTTTAAATTTGTCATGCCTGCTTCGATACTTTCTTTAACAAACTTCGCATCTAAATCTTTATTTGGTGTTGTAAAAGTCACATTCATAAGTGATCTATTTTCTTTATCACTATGTGCTTTATAGAAAGTCGATTGATCTAAATAGTCATAAACTAATTTAGCTTTCTTTTCATTTCTTTCTTTCATAACTTCTAATCCACCTAAAGAATCAATCCATTCAAGAACAAGTCCTAAAACATAAATTGCATAAGCTGGTGGTGTGTTATACATTGAATCATTTTTGATCATCAATTTATAATCTAATAAAACAGGTGTTGTTTTGGCAACATCTTGAAGTAAATCTTCACGAATAATTGCTACTCCTAATCCAGCAATTCCCATGTTCTTTTGAGCACCCGCATAAATCATCCCATATTTACTTACATCTACTGGTTTTGATAAAATATTAGATGACATATCCGCAATAATTGGTACCCCATTTGTTTCAGGTACATATTTCCATTCTGTTCCATAAATTGTGTTATTAGCACAGATGTGTAAATAAGATGCATCTTTAGATAAATCTAATTCATCTTGTGTTGGAATATGTTTAAAATCATTGCTACTACCATCATAAACAATATGAATATCCCCATATTTTTTTGCTTCTGCAGCTGCTTTTTTACTAAAAGCACCTGTAATCGCATAATCAGCTTTCCCATTCTTTAAAAGATTTAAAGGAACCATTGAAAATTGTTGAGTTGCTCCCCCTTGAATAAAAACAATTTTATAATTTTCAGGAACATTCATCACTTTCTTTAATAATCCTTTTGTTTTTTCAAAGATATCTAAGTAGGAAGAGGATCTATGACTCATCTCCATTACAGACATACCACTGCCTTCATAATTCAACATTTGTTTTGCTGCTTTTTCAAGTACAGCAACAGGCAACATTGAAGGACCTGCTGAGAAATTGTAAACTCTTTTTTCGGTCATATATAAAACCTTCCTTTCTTATTTGTATTGCTAACATTATATTGTATACAATTTTGTTTGTCTAGTGATATTGTATAAATTCATACAATTTATAATTTGTTATCAAATAGATAAAAAATTATAAATAAAAAGACAGATTACTCTGCCTTATATATATGCCAAACAAAAAGAATCATGCCAATCATTAAAGATACCATTGCCACAATCAAATAAGAATCAATACTTATAGATGAAATAGGAATATTTAACATCTTAATATAAAAAGATTTTGATATTTCAATTAATCCTATCATCATATAATCAATCAAGGCTTTTACTAAAAGAACTATTGAAAAAGCCAAAGAAAAACTTGATTTATTTAAATTATATAATCTAAAAAAACATAATAATATCCACAATAAAATAATTATTCTAAAAAATATTGATTGCATAATCGAATAAATAAAAACAAAGATTTTTGAAAAAGAACTTAATTTATTTTTCATACGATGAATCATTTTATTCCAAAACTGATTTTGTTTTAAAATATTCATAATTTGTTTTTCTTCAATAGATATATTCAATTCATCTTTGATCATTTTTTTACATGATGTAGAAAATTTTTGTAATTCTTTTTGATCTAATTTTATTTTATTTTTATTGGTATTTCGCATAGATTGATCAAAAGCATATCTATTTAATTGATAAAGAGCATCACTCTTTTTTATTTTATTTTGTAACTGATTTATTTGTTGAAAATTTGCATCTGTTTCTTCGTCTATAATTAAATCAATAATTTGATTGACAATAAGTGAATTAATATAATTATCACTGATTGTCTTTACACAAATTGTTTGAAATGTCATGGAGATCGTTAGTAGACACATTAAAACGACAACAACAATACAAGTTTTTAATTGTCTCTTTTTTTGCATTAAACTCACCTTATTTTTATTATACCTAATAATACAAAAAAAGAAACTGTTCTTTAAAGATGTAAAAAACAATTTCTATCATGATGATTATAAATCCCAATTGCTTCTAAATAAGAATAGATTGTAATACTTCCTACAAATGACATACCTTTTTTCTTTAAATCCTTAGAAATTTGATCTGATAACGTACTCGTTGTTTCATTTTCTTTTTTTTCATAAATAATTTTATCATTTGTATAAGCCCATAAATATTTAGAAAAAGAACCATATTCTTTCTGTATTTCAATAAATATTTGTGCATTTTTAACTGCTGCTTTAATTTTTCTAGAATTACGAATAATCTTTGGATTATTCATTAGCTCATTTATTTTGCAATCATCATACATTGCTATTTTATTAACATCAAATTGATCAAAAGCCTCTTTAAAAGCTTCTCTTTTATGTAAAATAGTGATCCAAGAAAGCCCTGCTTGAAATGTCTCTAATAAAAACATTTCATACAATTTTTGATCATCATAAACAGGTTTTCCCCATTCATGATCATGATAATCAATATAAAGAGGATCATCATTGACCCATGAACATCTATGCATTTTTAACCTTTCTAAAATCAGTTAATTCAATTTGATACTCTTTAAGCCAATCTTTTAACCATGATGAACATAGAAAATCACATTCCATTGCCCTAATAAGCGTAAAAGATGAATGTGTTAGAATATATTGATCTAAATACCCTGGATGGAAAACCATCACGGATACATCATGATTTCTAATAAATTCTAAACTGTTTTCAATATATTCTTTTGGATCATAAAGCATTTGTTCATTAAGCTTGGCCATTGCAATACCATAAATATTATTTTCTTTTTCAAACTCTTGATCAAATAAAACATTTTCATAAAAAAGACCATATTTTTTAGCCACATTTCTTAAAGCTATAAAAAATTTTTGTGAAATAACAGCATGACATTCAAAATAATCAGGATCTTTTCCAGTGATTTCTTTAAAACGTAAATATTGTGCTTCAATTTCCATCTCAGCTTCTTCAATAACTACTGTATCTTCTTTTCTACTTCTAATTTCTCTTGATGAACAAAATTCACCATTTTCTTGAACTAAAGATGGTATAAGCTTAGGATCAGTTAAGGGTCTTCCCGCACAAATATTTGTATGTTGCCCTAAAGCAATATCAAAATCTTTTACAAGTTCATACCCATGGTTTGCATGTTCCATATTTGTCATCATCCCAACACTTGTAATAACACCCTCTTTAACTGCTTTATAAATTCCTAAATTGACTGCTTCACTAAATCCTAAATCATCAGCTCTCATAATCAATTTCATACTTTTGTCTCCTTTTCCTATCTTTAAGATAACTTTTAGCTTTCGCATATGTTTTTATATTTTTTTCTTTAATTGTTCTAATATGTTGAATAACATCTTTATTTAAAACAATACTTCTTTCTTTATGATAAGGATTAATGATAATTCCATCAAGTTTATCTTGATTTAAACACATTCTAGAATAATCATCAAAACTATAAACTGAACCTTTTTTATTTTTACATTTTTGATCTTTATTCATTTCTAATTGACTTGTATAAATTGGATAATATTTTTTATCATTTATTTGATAAATAGGAAAATCTTGATAATCAAATACAGCTAAAAAATAAGCTCTTGTCGCAAGTTGTTCAAATAAAATATCTAAATAATCATAGTGTTGACAATTAACTTGGTCTAATAAAAATTGAAGATAAGGATTATAAACTTCTTCTCGAGAAGAAGCTAAATGATTATTTTTATTCGTAAAGATATAACCTTGATCTATTTCTTCTTGAAAACATTGATCAATCAATAATGCATAATAGTTTTGCTTAGAATCTACTTCTATCCACTCTTGAATCTCTACTTTTTCTTCATAGCCATAAGGACCTATCAAAAATAAAGAATCTAATTTTTGTATAATTCCATCAACTATTCCTAAAACAAACAATTCATCATTTTTATGTTCATAAATTCCTTCAACACAAAAAGAAAAGTACTCCTCTTTTTCAATTTTACTTTCTTTCTTAAATAATTTCATAGCATCACACCCTTTAACTATTATATTTATTTTATTTGTATTTTACATGAACTTTAGATACGCTTTTAAAACTTTTAAATGGGCAGTTGATAAAGGTAACGCCTCTATTTCCTCTAAAGTATACATTCCTTCTATTTCATGTTCTAAAACAAAATGATAAACATGCATAAACCATGTACGATGACTAAAAACATGTTTAATATCTTTAATATGTGCTTGAATTATTAAATCTTGATGATACTTTTCTTGAAAAGAAGAAACAAAACTATAGGGACTTTCAACATCATATTGTACAAAACCATAAAGATTTTCTAATAATCCCCCTGGTGGATTTTGAATAAGTAAATATTTATCTTGATAAGTGATGATTCCTGTAATATAACTTATCTCTTGTTTTTTTATTTTTTTTATATTAATAGGTAAAACATCCATTTGTTTATTTTTAAAAGCTAAACATTCTTTTTGAATCGGACAACGAGAACAAAGTGGATGGACAGGTTTACAAATCGTTGCTCCTAAATCCATCATTCCTTGATTAAAAGCAGAAGCATCTTGATTTAAAATCAATTCTTGAACTATTTGATATATTTTCTTTTGTACTTTTGTTTCTGCAATATTTTCTTTAAGCAAATAATAGCGACTGATAATTCTTAAAACATTGCCATCTACAGCTGGAACTTGCTTTTCATAAGCAATTGAACTAATAGCACCGGCAGTATATTCTCCAATTCCTTTTAAAGATAAAATATCATTATATTCATAAGGAAATTTCCCTTGATATTTTTCTACAATTATTTGAGCACTTTCATGTAAATGCTTCGCACGTCGATAATATCCTAAACCTTCCCACATTTTATAGACTTCTTCTAAAGAAGCACTGGCAAGTGCTTCAATTGTAGGAAAGTTTTCTAGAAAACGCTCATAATAAGGGATAACTGTTTCTGTCGTTGTTTGTTGTAACATAATTTCACTGATCCAAATATGATATGGATTTTGGTCTTTTCTCCAAGGAAAGTCTCTTTTATTTTGTTGATACCATTGTATTAATTGTTTTTGCATTCTTTTCACCTTTATTTATTTTAAAGGATATTATTTCTTTTGAAAAGAAAAATATGGCTTTCGCCATATTTAAAGTAACATTAATAATGTTCCACCAACAAGAATCAAAAATCCAATCAATGATTTCTTATTTAGTTTTTCATGGAAGACAACATATGAGAAAATAATTGTCACAACAATACTTAATTTATCAATTGGTACAACTATACTTGCTGGTCCTTCTTGAAGAGCCTTGTAATAACAAAGCCATGATAACCCTGTAGCAATTCCTGACAAACAAATAAAAAGTAATTCATGACGGTCTATCTCTTTGATGGTATGTTGTTTTCCTACAACAAACACAACGACCCATGACATGATTAAAACAACTACAGTGCGAATAGATGTTCCCAAATTAGAGTCAATATTTTGCATACCTACTTTTCCAAGTAAAGATGTTAAGCTTGCAAAAACAGCTGAAAGTAAAGCATAAATCAACCAACTTTTATGATGTGTCGTTGTTGAACTTTCTTTTTGATCAATCATTAAATACGTACCTGCACCAATTAGAATAACACACATCCATTTTAATAAAGTCATATCTTCTTTTAAGAAGATAAAAGCTAAAACAATTGTAAGAATTATACTTGATTTATCAATCGGAACAACTTTATTAACATCTCCTAATTGTAAAGCTTTAAAATAACAAAGCCATGATGATCCTGTCGCAAAACCAGATAAGATTAGAAAAATCCATGTATTTGTTGAAATTGTTGAAATCTGATTTTGACTATGTACAATAAAAACCATTAACCATGAAAAAATCAAAACAACAATTGTACGTAATGCTGTTGCTACATGAGAATCTGTTTTTTTAATTCCACACTTGGCAAGAATTGATGTAATTCCTGCAAACAAAGCTGATCCAAACGCATATAAAACCCACATAAATAAATCTCCCCAAGAAATTATAGTTCTTTATGCTTATTTTGTTAAGAATGCAATCTAAATCATAACAATTAATTAACATTAAATATATTTCTTTAAAACTTGAATAACAATATTCATATCAATTGGTTTAGCAATATGATCATTCATTCCAAATTCTAAAGCTTTCTTTTTATCTTCGGCAAAAGCATTGGCTGTCATCGAAATAATTGGAATATGTGATCTAATAGGATCATTCATTCTTCTTATTTTTTGAGTAGTATAATAACCATCTAAAATAGGCATTTGAATATTCATTAAAATCAAAGAATAATAATCTGTGGGCTGTTTTTCAATTTGTTCAATACACTCTACACCATTTTTAACACGATCAATAAACATTCCTTCTTCATTTAAAAGTTCTATTGCTATTTCAGCATTTAAATCATTATCTTCTACTAATAAAATTCTTTTTTATAATTATTTTGTAAAATAAATGTATAAATTGAAAGGAATAAAGCAGCTACTAAAATGGTAAAAATAATTTTCCACCCTAAACGATGTTCTTTTTTTGAATTATTATATAGATTTTTTTATTTTCCATAACTGCCCTCCTACAAAAAAACAGGAAAAATATGCACAAAGGTATGGTTTTCCTGTTTAATATAGTTGCAACTGGCTGTCATTTTAAAGACCCTATAGCTTTGCGTCACAATTTTTCAATTGCTTTGCCTATTAAGTTATCTTCATTATATTTTACCCAACAATCTATGTCAATTTATTGAAAATAAAAACGAATACTAATTCAGTATTCGCTTTAAAAAGTGTGATTTTTCAATAATCTTTTGACAATGTTTTTGATATAATTCATGTCCTTTGACCCATTCTTTAATTCGATTTGATGATTCCATCAAACAAATCGCACCAATAATAAAAAATGGTACTTGAGGAACAACAGGAAGCAATAATCCAACAAATCCTAATAATATAAAAAATACTCCTATAACAAATAAAAGACTACGATAAATGTATCTTAACTTCATATAACTGCCTCCTTTTTACAAACAAAAGAATAAGAAAGTTATATGAACAAGTCATGAACTAATTCTAAACAATTCTTAAAGATATTCTGGACTATTTCTTAAGAAATAATAATTGTTAAAAATTTTGTGTATGATTTATCAAAATCAATCATGTTACTTAAAAACATAAATAACCATTCATTATATTATTGAAAATCTTAAAGTAACTTCAGTAAATCTATTGGGTTTTCAAAAGTATATTGACTAGGAATATCTTGACAAGCAACACTTCCCCATTTAGCTAGTCCAAAATCAATGTTGGCATTTAAAGCAGCTTGATAATCCGAATAGGCATCTCCAATATAAATCACCTCATCAGAATTCAAATTTAATTTTTCTATACATTTTAATAAAGGCTCTGGATGAGGTTTATGATGCGTTGTATCATCTTCTAAAATAACAGCTGACATATATTGATCAATGCCTTTAGAAACAATATCAATTTCATATTGATCTCTTAACTTTGAAGAAACGATTGCTTGTTTAATTTTATGATTTTTAAAGGTTTCTAAAACTTCTTCAAATCCTTCAAATAAAGTAGCTCCCTCTTCATAGTCATTAACATATTGCACCCATCTAGCATAGGTTTTTTCTTGATCTTTAACACCTAATTCTTCCATGACCTTCATACCTGGATAGGCTGCAAATTTTAAAACTTGTTCAAATGTCCAATCTTCTCCCGTTTCTTCTTTAATGATTTTCATCAATGGATACATGTTCATATTCAATGTATTTAACAAAGTTCCATCAATATCATAAATAATTGCTTCATATTTTTTCATTTCTTTCAATCCTTTCCTTTAATAAATAAACAACCCCTCTATAAACTAATCCATCAAATAGCATAGAAGAAACATCTTCATGAAAATAAAGATTTTCAAAACAACTTTGATTTATTTCATTTAATACTTTTTCAATAATATTTTCTTCATATCGCCATTTTAAATCTAATGAGAGTTCTAAACGCTTTGGATCAATCATTGTAAAAACTATACTTAGCAACAAACTAAGAATCTCATTAAATTCTTCTTGGTTTTGACATTCACGAATTTGTTGATTGATTGTTTTCCCTTTTAAAGATATCAACCCTATTTCCCCCATGATTCCACTTCTTCCATAAAGTGGTTCATCTTTATAGAAATAAGAACTTCCTATACCTACTTCATTAATATACAAATAATAAGTAGAATCTTGTTGATAAGTAAAATAACATCCTTGATGAATCATCTTAACATCATTTTGTAATTGAAGAGGAATGTTTATTTCTTTTTTGATATCTTTTAACCATTGATGTTTTTCAAGAACATTATGATGATCCGTTACATAGACATCTTCATAAACAATACCTTCTACTGCTATTTGACAACAATGTATCTTTTCTTGATCAATTAAATCTTTGATAGTCTTTTTCAATTCATCCTCACTTTGATAAAATAGAATACTCTCTTTTTTTATTTCATTAAAATTTCTTAATTGATAAATAACTTTATCTACTTGAACATAAAGACAAAGAATCAAATAATTATTTTCATTTAATGCAAAGCGTGTTGGACATCTTCCTCCACTTGATAAATCATTTCCTACTTCTTGAATCAATTGTTTTTCTTGAAGCGTTCTTACCATATTACGAATACTTGGTTGGGATAATTGTAGATTTTCTACCAATTCATTCATTGTTGAACTGTTATGAAGATAAAGATATTTTAAAATAGCTAATAAATGTTTTTTCTTTGTTTCTTTTAATGCATTCATATTCTCACCTTTACTTTTATTATACTATAATAAAAGTAAATTAAAAGAAAAACCAGAATCATCTGGCTTTAGGCTTAAAATAATATGTCATATCCACACCTTCATGTTTTAACAAAGCGATTTTTTTATCAATACCTCCTGCATATCCCGTTAAACTGCCATTTGTACCAACGACACGATGACAAGGAATAATAATTGAAATAGGATTATGCCCTACAGCATTTCCTACTGCTTGTCCTGACATTTTTTCTTTATGCATTTTTTGAGCTACAACTTTTGCAATTTTTCCATAAGTTGTGACTTCACCATAAGGTATTTCACAAAGTATCTTCCACACTTCTTGTCTAAAATCACTACCTTGTGGTTTTAATGAGAGTTCTTTAATATTTGGTTTTTCTCCTTTGAAATAACGATTTAACCATTCTTTTGTTCTATGCAGTATTTCTATTTGATCATTAATAATGGGTTCTTCTTTTAATGTTGCTTGAAAATATTTTTGCCCTTCTAACCACAATCCTATTAAATTTTCTTCATCACTTACTAAATATAAAATTCCTAAGGGTGATTTATATGTTGTTTGATAATACATAATCTTTTCTCCTAAATATCTTGTATATTATTTTGATGACTAAAAAGCTGTTTTTGATATTGTTTTGGTGTAATGCTCATTCTTTTTTTAAAGCTTTGAATAAAATGACTGACATCGTTAAAACCAACTTCTAAAGCAATTTGTGAAATGATTGTTTTTTCTTTTCCTAATAGTTCTAAACTTTTTTTAATACGATAATTGATTAAATATTCATACGGTGTTGTTTGAAGAACTTGCATAAAAAGTCTTCCACAATGACCAACACTCATATTTCCATAAGAAGCAATTTCTTCAAGAGAAATATTTTCTTGATAATGTAAATGAATAAAAGCGAGACATTTTGTAAACTATGATGATAATCTTGTAAAGTATTTTCTTCATGATCTGCTTGTAATAAAAGATAATACATAAATTGAACAAGTTGTGTTGCTAAATAGTATTCTTTATGTTTTTCTTGATAAAATTCAAAAGATACATGATTGATGTTTTTAATAATGTCGATTATTTCTTTTTGTTTTAAAAGACAAATTCCAATGTTCATTTGTTCAATTTCTTTTTCCATAGGACTTTTTTCATAAAAATTAATAAAACTTTTTGGAAAAAGAAAAGAACGATAATGTGCTGTTTCTACTTCGATAAACTGATGAAATACTCTTTGAGAAATAAAAACAGCTTCTCCTTGATGAACTTCTATCGTTTTTCCAAGTGAAATAATTTTTATAATTCCTTCTAAAACATAAGTTATTTGCATATCTTCATGCCAATGCATTTCTTGAAAACGCATACGCGGTGGAATTGTTTTTTTATTATTACAATCAAGAGCAAGAAAAGGAAAATTGGTATGAATACGTGGATTTTTCACAAATAAATCATAAGAGTTATAATCTTGCATCCAATCACCCCTTTTCTTTTATTTTAATCTATTTATTTAAAAAATTCATTAAAATCTTTTGGTGATTCTTTTCTATTTGATAAAGTATATGTACGTTTTGATTACACCACTTTTCTTCATTTTTCCTCCACATTTGGTAATAACATTGAACAACAAGAGCAATTGCACAAACAATTGTCATAATAATAAAAGCATAATTTAAACCATAAGCATCTGAAACATATCCAAGAACAGGACATAATGCTGCGCCAATACTTACCGCTAAACCTAAAGCAATACCAGAGGCAAATCCAGTATGATTAGGTATATACTTTTATCCTAAAACAACCATTGGACTATAAGAAAGACTTTCACCACATGTCATGAAAATAAGCATTATTAAGGCAATCACGAAATGACTTGTATTAGTAAAAATAAAGATTGCAGGTAAGAAGATACAAAAACTAAGACGTACCATTTTACGATGTCCAAAACAATCGGCAATTCCTCCACCTAAAAGAATAGCAATCGATCCTATTCCATAAAAAACACTCAATAACATACTTGCGAATGAATTTGATTTAGAAAATTGTTGAATAAAATAAAACGCTAAGAATGTGGAAATTCCATTAGAAAGAATAGAACGACTAAAAACAACACCACATAATTTAATAAAACCACTCCAATCATCCTTTTGTTCACTTTTTACTTCTTCTTTCTTTTCAACTTCTAAAACATCCAAATTTTCAAAATCTTTATTAAAGAAAGAACAAACAATTCCAAAAACAATGCCAGGAATCAAGAAAAGAATTGTTCCTTTCATCCCAAATAAATTCATTAAAAAAGCTGTATAAACTGGTCCTAATGTAAAACCAACCTTACCACCAAAAGAGAAAATACTTATTCCTTTTCCTTTCGCATTTTTACTAGAAACACTATTGAAAAGTTTGGCAGCTTGAGGATGGAACATCGCTACTCCAATTCCACTAATAATGACTACAATACATAATCCAAAGGAATTAGAAATAAAACCCGTAACTGCCATTCCACCTGAAGCAAGTGATACGCTTAATGTCATATATAATAGTCTATTCTTTTTATCCGATAACATCCCAATAAATGGTTGAACGAAAGCTCCAAAAACATTTGATACCGTAACTAACATGGCAGCTGTTGTATAATCATAATGATATGTTGCAATTAAAAATGGTAATACAGCAGATAAAATACTTTGATTAATGTCTGAACATAAATGTCCTAAAGATAAAACATATTTATAGGGAGATATCCACAAAAAGCACTAAAAAATATAACAATATCAACATTTATATAAGAATATAAAAAAAAGATGCCGTAGCATCTTTCTCATTAATAATTTTCTGCATGAACTTCAAAGTATGCTTGTGGATGATTACATACTGGACAAACATCAGGTGCTTTTTCACCAACAACGATATGTCCACAGTTACGACATTCCCAAACTTTGACTTCACTTTTAGCGAAAACTTCTTGCATTTCTACATTATGTAATAAAGCTCTATAACGTTCTTCATGATGTTTTTCAATTTCTCCAACTTTGCGGAATTTAGCAGCAAGTTCTGGGAAACCTTCTTCTTCTGCAGTTTTTGCGAAACCTTCATACATATCAGTCCATTCGTAGTTTTCACCTTCAGCTGCAGCCGCTAAATTTTCTGCTGTATTTCCAATACCATTTAATTCTTTAAACCACATTTTAGCATGTTCTTTTTCATTATCAGCTGTTTTTAAAAATAATGATGAGATTTGTTCAAAACCTTCTTTTTTAGCTTTTGAAGCAAAGTAAGTATATTTATTTCTTGCTTGAGATTCTCCCGCAAATGCTTCCATTAAGTTTTTTTCTGTTTGTGTTCCTGCATATTTATTAGCCATATTATATCTCCTCTTTTCTATTCCTTGTTAGGAATAATTCCTACTTATATATTAATTCAACTCATCCTATTTGTCAATAAAAATGAATAGAAATAAAAGTGAGGCTATTTAACCTCACTTCGTTCAACCCATTTAATACATACATCTTTTCCATATTATAAACTTTTTTTAAATCTTTATTAATATACAAAAAAATCTAACATTTGATTGTTAGATTATTTGACACCGTGTGTTGTATTTTCATCATAATGATATGTATCAACCATTTGATGAACTTCTTTTCTAATATTACTATCTTCATCATAAGCCACTTGATAAAGATGATCTAGTTGATCAAAGAAATCATGAGATAACTCAATAGGTTTACCAATATGAATCATCTTATTAGGTGTTGTTTGCATACCTTCTTCTTTCATCAACATTTCTTCATATAACTTTTCACCAGGTCTTAGACCAATAAATTTAATTTCAATATCTACATTTGGCTCTAATCCCGATAATTTAATTAAGTTTTTAGCCATATCTAAAATCTTAACAGGTTTTCCCATATCTAAGACAAAGATTTCCCCACCATGAGCATAAGCACCTGCTTGTAATACAAGTGAAACAGCTTCAGGAATCGTCATAAAATAACGAATAATATCAGGATGAGTAATTGTAATTGGTCCTCCATTTTGAATTTGTTTTTTAAATAATGGAATAACTGATCCATTAGATCCTAATACATTTCCAAAACGTACAGCTACAAATTCTGTTTTTGATTTCTTATCAAATGATTGAACAATCATTTCACATAATCTTTTTGAAGCACCCATAATATTGGTTGGGTTAACAGCTTTATCTGTTGAAATTAAAATAAACTTTTTAACTCCATATTGATCTGCAGCTTTAGCAACATTTAAAGTTCCAAAAACATTATTTTTAATTGCTTCATGTGGTGCATCTTCCATTAAAGGTACATGCTTATGAGCTGCTGCATGATAAACAATATCTGGATGGTAATAAGCAAATAAATCATTGATCTTATTTTGATCTCTAACAGAAGCAATCATTGTTTCTAAATTTAATTTAGGATATTTACGTTGTAATTCTAATTGAATATCATAAGCATTATTTTCATAAATATCTACAATAATTAATTGTTTAGGATGACTCTTAGCAATTTGTCGACATAACTCACTACCAATAGATCCTCCACCACCAGTAACCATGACAACTTTATCTTGAACATATCCCATAATTTCTTCTAAGTTTACTTTAATAGGATCTCTTCCAAGTAAATCTTGAACTTCTACATCTTTTAATTTTTCTAAAGTAATTTCATCATTTAAGAATTGATAAATACCAGGTAATTTTTTTAATTTACATTTAGTTTCTTTACAAATATTTAAAACTTCAGAAACTTCTTTATCATCAATAGAAGGTAAAGCAATATAAATTTCATCTACATGATATTTTTCAGCTTGTTGCAAGATTTCATTTCTTCCTCCAACAACAGGTACATTATGGATTCTTCTTCCTTTTTTAGATAAATCATCATCAATAAAACATACCACTTCTTTATTGATTTTTGGTGTAACTAATGTTTCTCTTAAAATCTTTTCACCAGCTGAACCAGCACCAATAATCATGACACGACTTTCTATATGTTCTCCTCTACCTAATAAATGGTGTCTAGAAGCATATAATCTTAAAAAACGATATCCAAATCTAGCTCCACCAACAAGCATAAGCAAGATAAGTAAATAAAGGAACACCGTACTAATAGGTGGTGTCATCGGACAAATCGTACATAAAATACAATAAACAATCGTACTTAAAAATGATGCTATAATAACATTTAATAATTCATTGACAGAAGCATATCTCCATAAACTATCATATAGACAAAAAAGATTAAGCTACTAACAATTAAACCACTTAATAAATAATAAGAATATCGTAAAAAACTTAATTCTATATGACCGTTATAAGCAATAATAGATGATAAAAAGAAAGCAATAATGACACTTAAAATATCAAAAGCGACTAAGCAAGTTTTTCTTATTAAAATCTGACTTCTTTCTTTTGTCATAAAATCCCCTCTCTTAATTTTTGACATTTTTATTTTCACTTTCTAAGTAGAATAATAAAACATTAACTATAATCATTATAATGTCCAAAATAAAAATAACAATAATTATTTTGTTCTTTTTACTAAACGACATTATTTGATACTCAACAACACTATCATTCATTTTTTGTATTCAAATACTACCATATCAATATTCTTAATACAATTCATTTCTATTGATTTTTCAAACTAATTGATAGATAATATCAATTAGTATTGGAGGAGATTTCATGTCTTTTATTGATATACATGGTCATTATGCTTGGAATATTGATGATGGTATACCATCTTATGAAGATGCAAGAAAAGCTTTAGAGCTTGCTAGAGAAAATAGAATAAGTGCAATCGTTGCTACACCACATGTAACTCCCGGTGTTCATACTAAAGATGATATTCATGATTTTATTCAAAGAATTGATGATTTAAGAATGCTAGCAACTGAATATAATATTGATATATTAGATGGCTGTGAATTATTTCTTAATCATGATTATCAAAAAGCTCTAGATCAAAATCTTTTTATTCCTATCGAAAACACACAATATGTTTTAGTAGAATTTGATGTACGAAAAGAAATAGGAAATGAACAAGAAGTAGAAGAAAGATTATATGATGTACAATTTAAAGGTTATACTCCTATTATTGCTCATGTTGAAAGATATTTTAAAAATGGACTAGATATTGAAAGAGTAAATGGTTTTATTGAAAGTGGTTGTATTATTCAAGTAAATGCTACAAGCTTTTTAGGGTATCATGGTAAACAAGCTAAAAAAATAGCTTTTCAACTATTAGATGAAGGCTTGATCCATGTAATTGCTACAGATACGCATCGAGCTATTGGTTCTCGAAAACCTTGTTTAAATAAAATATTTTATTTACTTGAAAAAAAATATAATTATCATGCTATTCATACTTTAATGTCAGAAAGTCCTTTACATATTTTAAAAAATGAATGGTTAGAACCGGTCTATGCAAGAGAATCATTTTTTAAAAAATTAGCTAAAAAACTTAAATCTAAATAATTCAAAAGGAGTCGGCTATTCAAATAATTTAGGGGTCCCAACTTTGGGGGTCTACTTTAGGGGACAACTTTAGGGGGATGGACTTCTAATAAT